>NZ_JAPCIV010000023.1:47183-85950 GCF_027707585.1 Aeromonas sp. QDB39
GTTTTTTACAAACTTGGTGGTCGTTACTGGGATCGAACCAGTGACCCCCTCCTTGTAAGGGAGGTGCTCTCCCAGCTGAGCTAAACGACCTGGGAATTCTTGTGGCCAGATTGGTGGGTCGTGTAGGGATCGAACCTACGACCAATTGATTAAGAGTCAACTGCTCTACCGACTGAGCTAACGACCCACACCGACTTGCCTGGCACACTGCTTGCCTTGGCAAACAGTTTAAAACTGGTGGTCGCTACTGGGATCGAACCAGTGACCCCCTCCTTGTAAGGGAGGTGCTCTCCCAGCTGAGCTAAGCGACCTGGGAATGCTGTCTCCACCTGGTGGAGAGAATGGTGGGTCGTGCTGGATTCGAACCAGCGACCAATTGATTAAAAGTCAACTGCTCTACCGACTGAGCTAACGACCCTCACCACGACCAGAACCGACTGCAATACTGCACCGGCTCTGACGGCGGCCTATATTACGGATTTATCATCCTGGCGCAATAGAAAAATCTTAAATTCAATCTGTTTGTTCATTGCGCATACAAAGCGGGGCTGTATTTACAAGACTGTTACGAAAACAGTGACATGCAGCAATGTTACAGCTTGCTCAAACTCTGCTTGGCCAGTTGGGCCGGCGAGGTGTTGGGATAGCCCTTGATCACCTGCTCATAGAAGTTCTTCGCTTCCGCCTTCTTGCCGTCAAGCTGTGCCAGCATGCCCAGCTTCAACAGCGCATCGGCTCGCTTGGGCGACTTGCTGAACTTGGTTGCCACCGTGGTGAACTGGGCAGCAGCGCCGGTCCGGTCCCCCTTGTTGAACAACAGCTGACCCAGCCAGTAATGGGCATTGGGGACATAGCTCGAGCTTGGATACTGTTTGATGAACCCTTCGAAGGCGGGGATGGCCTTGTCGTAGTTCTTCTCCTTGAGCACCATGTTCACGGCCGCATCGTAGGCCTGGTTCTCATTCAGATTGGTCGAGTAGTTGGCCGCAGCAGCCGGTGTCGCGCTCGCAGCAGCGGCTGCCGGGGCTGCTGGCGTAGCAGCAGGCTGGCTGTTGGCCACCTTGTCGAGCTCCTGATAGAGCTGACGCTGACGCTCTTGCGACTGTTCCATCTGGTAGGTCTGCTGTTCCAGCTGACCGCGCAGCTCGGAGACTTCCCCCTGCAGGGAGTCGACCTGCTGCTGCAATTCAGCTTGCAGCCGCAGACGGGCATTGAGGGTGCGTTCCAGCAGGGCAACCCTGTCTTCCAGGCTGCCGGTGGGCACTATAGCGCCGTTGTTGCCGCTAAGGACAACACCGCCACCCGAGTCACCGCTCAGATCGCTGACGGGAGCCGCCGCCTGCGCATTCAGAGCAACCAATACGGCCAGCGCAACAACAGCTTGCTTGTACACAGATTTCATTCGGATCAAACCTTAGCGTTTAGGGCAAATAAAACGGCCAGCGCCATCGTCGCTCGCTTATGCAGATTTCATTCGGATCAAACCTTGGCGTTTAGTGCAAATAAAACGGCCATCGAAATGGCCGCTTGCATATAAACGAACTTCGTTCGGTTTAAACCTTAGTAAACCAGAACCGCACGGCGGTTTTTGGCAAAGGCATCCTCGGTGTGGGACATGTCCAGCGGCTTCTCTTCGCCATAGCTGACGATGGAGAGCTGCTCGGCCTGCACACCCAGGGTTTGCAGATACTTGGCAACGGCCTTGGCACGACGCTCGCCCAGGGCGATGTTGTACTCCGGAGTACCGCGCTCGTCGGCGTGACCTTCGATCAGGACTTTAACGCTCGGGCGCTCGCGCAGGTAGCTGGCGTGGGCATCCAGCAGATCAGCATACTGACCCTGGATATCGTAACCGTCGAACGGGAAGTAGATCACGTTGTCACGTTGCAGCGCTTCGAACTTCTGACGCATCTGCTCTTCCGGGGACAACATGCCGTTGGCGCCGCCGGTTTGTACACCGCCCATGCCGTCGGTCATACCTGACTCAGCGCCAGCGGCGTCAGAATCAGAAGAAGAGCTACAAGCGGCCAGGGTGAACAGTGGCAGTGCGATGGCCAAACCCTTGAGCAGTTTATTGAGTTGCATGCTATTTCCTTAAACCTTTATAACAAAACAAAAAACAATTGGATTTTTATCAATTCAAGAAGGGCGACCAAGCTGGTGCACGAATTTCACCGCTACTGGTCGGAAGCACAGCCTTGAAGCGACCATCAGTCGACACCAACGCGAGACTCTTACGACCCTGATAGATGGTGGCATAAATGATCATGCTGCCATTGGGAGCCACACTTGGCGACTCATCCAGCGCACTCTGGGTAAGGACCAGCAGGGCATTGTTTTCCATGTCCTGGCGGGCAATACGGTACTGCCCCTGAACACGAGTCACCATCACCATGATTTTGCCATCAGGAGTGATGGATGCGCCCTGGTTGGATTCACCTTCCCAAGTCATCCGGCGAGTCATACCAGTCGCCAAATTTACGCTATAAATCTGGGGTTTGCCACCACGTTCAGAGGTGAACAACAAATTTTGCCCGTCCGGCATCCAGGAGGGTTCGGTGTCGATCACCCGGCTGGTTGTGACGCGGGTCAGCTGCTTGCTAGCGACATCAACCACATAGAGGTTCGGTGAACCATCCTTGGAGAGAACGATAGCCAGACGACGACCATCCGGCGACCACTCAGGTGCACCGTTGATCCCGCGGAAACTGGTGATCAGGCTGCGCTGCTGGGTGTAGATATCCTGCACGTAGATCTCGGACTTCTGGTTCTCGAAACTCACGTAGGCCAGCTTGCTGCCATCCGGCGACCAGGCCGGGGACATCAGCGGCTCGCGGGAGCGCAGCAGGGTCTTCTCGTTGTAACCATCGTAGTCGGCGATGCGCAGCTGATACGGGAACTGGGTGCCCTGCTGGACGGAGACATAAGCCAGGCGGGTCAGGAAGGCCCCACGCTCGCCGGTCAGACGCTCATAGACGATGTCGGAGATGCGGTGAGCGAACTGACGCATCTGGGCGCCCGGGATGGTCGCCATGCGGCTGTCCAGGATGTAGCCGTTGCTCTCGCCACCTTGCGCCTTGGCCAGCTGGCCCTTCAGCACGTCGACCAGCTCGAAGTTGATCTTGTAGGTACCGTCACCGACAGCGGCAATGGAACCGACCACCACGGCCTCGACCCCTTGCGAAGCCCAGGGTGCAAAGTTGATTTCGCCGCTGGTGCTCGGCGTCTGCGGCATCTGGCCACGAGCCAGCGGCTTGAACTTGCCGCTACGCATCAGGTCGTTGGAGACCACTTCCGCGATGTCCTGCGGCAGCTGGCCATTGCCTTCCCACTTGAAGGGGGCGACCGCAATGGGTCGGGCACTGTCGATACCGCCAGTGATGACGATGTCCAAGGCCGCCTGGGCGCTCTGGCCCAGCAACAAACAGCCAACCAAAGCAAAAAACACTTTTCTTATCATGGCTTAAATACTCGGTTCCAAAAAAATGAGAGATTAACTTCCTTTCTCGGCAAGATGCTGCCAACCACGCTACACGATTTACCTTACCCAGGCCTTAGATGCTCGGTTCCAACTTGAGGTTGAACTCCTTCAACATCTCGAACGCCGCAGGATCCTTCGGCACCGGCAGTTGGTTGGCCTTCAATACGGCCGCCTTGCCGGAACGACATACCGCCGGGTCACCCTGGCCGTTATCTACCGAGATGACAAAGCCAGTGCTCGCAAGACGTACGCCGATAGTACATGTTTTGCCCCGCATGGTGGGATCCAAAATCATATATCGCTCAACAGTCGCCTTGATGAGTGCCGCGTATTTGTCGACCTCGCCCTGCGCTGCAGCAGATGCCGCCTGACTGCGGGCATTGGCCTCAGCCGCCAGCTGCTGCTGCATCATGTCTTCCATCTCTTTTTGCAGCTTGGCCTCCTCGGCCGCCTTGCGCTTGCGCTCTGCCGCGATCTTGGCCTGCTTGTCGGCCTCCGCCTTGGCTTTCTTCTCTGCGTCAGCTTTTGCCTTCTTGGCGGCCTCTTCCTTGGCCTCCTTGGCTTTCTTGTCGGCTTCCGCCTTGGCCTTTTTCTCGGCCTCCGCCTTGGCTTTCTTGTCCGCTTCGGCCTTGGCTTTCTTCTCAGCCTCCTGCTTGGCCTTCTTCTCGGCTTCCGCCTTCTTGGCTGCGTCCGCCTTGGCCTGCTTCTCTTCGGCCTCTTTCTTCTCTTGTTCCTTTTTCTTCTTCAGCGCCAGCGCCTTGCTCTCTTCTTCCGCGGCCTTGCGCTCGGCTTCCACCTTCTTGGCTTTCTGCTCTTCCAGCTTGCGGGCTTCCTCGGCCTTCTGGGCCTTCTCTTCCGCCTGCTTCTGCTCGGCTACCTTCTTCTGCTTTTCAGCCTCGGCCTTGCGGGTGGCCTCTTCGGCCTCCTTGCGCTTGGTCTCGGCGATACGCAGCCGCTCCTGCTGCTGGGCCAGCTCGCGCTTGGCGATGTCCGTGTCTTCCTTATCCTTCTCTTTCTCTACCTTCTGCGGCTTGGGCTGAGACTTCTGCTGCTGGATCTGCTTGGCCTGCTCGTTGAGGAAATTCTCGTCGAGCATGACGGCATTGACGATCTGCCCCTTCGACTCGGGTCGCTTCGGCTTGCTGAAGTCGAGCCCGACAAACAGGATGATGCCGATGATCAGGTGCAGCAGAAGCGACGCGATGAGATAACCGGAAATACCACGCTTCACATCCATCTCCGTCAGTTCACCGGATCCGTCATCAGGCCGACCTGAGGCACACCCGCTTTCTTGAGGGCCACCATCAGCAGGATCACCTCTTCGTAGCGCACCGACTTGTCGCCGGCGACCACCACGGGGGCGTTCTGGTTGATGGCCAGGTAACCCATGGCCTTCTCGGTGATGTATTGCTGCATCGCCTCGGGAGTACCGGCAGGCACCGGCTCGTCATCGGCCTCGCCGGCCTTGATGACGTACTCACCCTCGGTGTTGACGCTGACGATGAAGGGCGGCTTGGCATCTTCCGGCAACTGCTCGGATTCCGCCTGCGGCAGGTCAACCTTGACCCCTTGCGTGATCACGGGCGTCACCGCCATGAAGATGATAAGTAGCACCAGCATGACGTCGATATAGGGAACCACGTTGATCTCGGCCACCTTCTTGCGCCGGATCCGCTGATAGGTTTGCATTACTGATCACCCTGCTGCTGAGCAATTTGACGGTTCAGAATGGTGGTGAACTCGTCCATGAAGTTGGCGTAGGCGTTTTCCAGCCGCTCGACCTTGTTGGAGAAGCGGTTGTAGAAGATAACGGCCGGGATGGCGGCAAACAGACCCATGGCGGTGGCGATCAGCGCTTCCGCGATACCGGGTGCCACCATCTGCAGGGTGGCCTGCTGCACCTGACCCAGGGCGATAAAGGCGTTCATGATTCCCCAGACGGTACCAAACAGACCGATGTAGGGGCTGATGGAGCCGATGGTCGCCAGCACCGGCAGGTTGGATTCCAGTTCGTCCACGGCGCGGGAAAGAGAGACCCGCATGGCACGGTAAGTACCGTCCATCACTGCATCCTGACCACGGGCACCGGCCTTGAGCAGACGGGCGTACTCCTTGAAGCCGGAGTAGAAGATGTCTTCCATGCCTTCGATGTCGTCGCGACGAGAGGAGGACTCCTGGTAGAGACGATTCAGATCGACCCCGGACCAGAATCTGTCTTCAAATTGCTCCGATGCGAGATTGGCTGCCTTGATGGCCTTGGAACGCTGGATGATCAGCGCCCAGGAGACTACCGACATACCCATCAGGGTCATCATGACCAGTTTTACCAGCAGGCTGGCTTGCCAAAACAGGCCAATAAACGAAATTTCAGCGTGCACTTAACAGCACTCCCTTCACATTTTCAGGTATTGCAACAGGTTTCATATGCGGATGACTGACACAGGCTATCTGTACCATGGCCTGGGTGATCAGTCGTCCATCAGCCGCCAGTATCCGTTGTGAAAAACGCATGGAGGCGCGTTTCACTTCAGTCACTTGCGTTAATACAGTCAAAAGCTCATTAAATCGGGCCGCCGAGCGGAAATCGATCTCTGTTCGACTCACCACAAACGCGAACCCGTCGCGCAGCATGACATCCTGTTCGATGCCGCCGCAGCGCAGGAACTCGGTGCGAGCACGTTCCATAAACTTGAGATAATTGGCGTTGTAGACGATGCCCCCGGCATCGGTGTCTTCGTAGTAGACCCGTACCGGAAACTCAGAGACTTCCCCCATAACAATCTGTGATCCATTCGACAGTCAGATGGGGGGCTATCATAGCGCAGGGCTGAATAGGAAAGAAGCAGGGGGAAGCAGGGAAATCCTGCCTCCCCCCGTTTTTTATGAAAGGAAATAGCCTTGGGTCAACCAGAGCCCATATAACAAACTGGGCCAGGCGAGCCAGGGGCAAAACAGCACACGACCGATGAGGCTGCGGGGATGAAATCCCAGCCCGCGCATGACGCCGCAACAGACCGCCCACATCAGCCAGGGTGCGAGCCAGAGCCCGTGTTCACTGGTATTGGCGGCCACCAGGTTGGGAGCCTGTAAAATGGCGACGGCCAGCAGGGCCGCCGCCAACAGCATCAACCCCTGCCAGGGTTGGCGCTCCAATGGAGCGGCCAACCGGGCGAGTCGATCACTTGTTCTCATCGATCTGGCGATCCATGTTCTCGGTGTGCTCCAGCCAGAGCGCATTGATGATGCCGAATGCGCAAGCCAGCAACAGACCCAGGATCCAGGTGAAATACCACATATCAGGGCACCTTCTTAGTAGAGCGATTGTTGGTTGTCTTCGATGTGCTTGCTGGTCACCCGGCCGAACATCTTGATGTAGGTCCACAGGGTATAACCCAGCACAATCGGTACGAAGATGGCTGCCGCTACCGTCATCACCTTGAGGGTGTTGAAGGAGGCAGTGGCATCCCACATGGTCAGGCTCAGTGACGGCTCAAGACTGGAAGGCATCACGAACGGGAACATGGAGAAGCCCGCAGTCAGGATCACGCCGGCAACCGCCAGGGAGGAGGTAGTGAACGCCAGCCAGCCCTTGTTCAGTTTGGCGAACAGCGCGGTCAGCAGGCTCATGGCCAGACCCAGCACAGGTGCTGCAACCATCCAGGGATAGAGGCTGTAGTTGTTCATCCAGGCTCCGGCCTGACGCACCACTTCCTTGTTCATCGGATTGGAAACGGCATCGGTCGCGGCCGCCTTGACCACCACATAGCCTTCCATGCCGCTGACCCAGAAACCGGCCAGACCGAACAGCACCAGCGTCAGCAGCGAGCAGATCATGGCGGCAGTGCGGGAGCGGGCCAGCACTTCACCGTCGGTCTTCATCATCAGCCAGGTCGCACCCTGAGTGACCAGCATGAACAGGCTCACCAGGCCGGCCAGCAGGCCGAACGGATTGAGCAGACCGAAGAAGTTGCCGTGATAGGTCAGCATCATGAACTGGTTGAAGTCGAACGGTACGCCCTGCAGCAGGTTGCCGAATGCCACGCCAAACACGATGGGCGGCACCGCACTGCCGACAAACAGCGCCCAGTCCCAGTTGCTGCGCCACTTGGCGTCTTCACGCAGGGAGCGGTACTTGAAGCCGACCGGGCGGAAGAACAGGGCCATCAGCGTCAGGATCATGGCGATGTAGAAGCCGGAGAAGGCTGCGGCATAGACCATGGGCCAGGCGGCAAACAGGGCACCACCGGCAGTCACCAGCCATACCTGGTTGCCTTCCCAGTGCGGGCCCATGGTGTTGAGCATCACCCGACGCTCGACATCCTTCTTGCCGACGAAGGGGAGCAGTGCGCCCACCCCCATATCGAAGCCGTCGGTGATGGCGAAACCGATCAGCAAGACACCGACCAGCACCCACCAGACCAGACGCAACATTTCGTAATCAAACATGGGTTACTCTCCTTATGCCTTGCTCTGTTCGAAGTGGTACTTGCCCGTCTTCAGGCTGCTTGGGCCCAGACGCGCGTACTTGAACATCAGGTACATCTCGATGATCAGCAGTACGGTATAGAACAGGCAGATCCCGATCAGGGAGAACCAGATCTCGGACGCCGGCACATTGGATGCAGAGACGGAGGTCGGCAGCACTTCGGCGATGGTCCAGGGCTGACGGCCATACTCAGCGACGAACCAACCACACTCGATGGCGATCCAGGGCAAGGGGATACCGTACAGCAGCGCCTTGAGCAGCCATTTGCGCTCGCCGATCTTGTGACGGGTGCTGTCATAGAAGGCCAGACCGATCAGCAGCAGCATCAGCATGCCGCAGGCAACCATGATGCGGAAGGCAAAGAACAGCGGCGCAACCTGCGGGATGGAGTCATCCACGGCAGCCTTAATCTGTTCGTCGGTGGCATCGGTGACGTTGTTGGTGTAGCGCTTGAGCAGCAGACCGTAGCCCAGATCCTGCTTCACTTCATCGAAGCGGGCACGGGTATCGTCGGACTTGTCGCCGGATTGCAGCTTGGTCAGCAGGTCGTAGGCGGTCATGCCGTTGCGCACGCGCAGCTCATGCTCGCTCTTCAGATCCTTGAGGCCGGTGACCTGACCATCCAGGGAACGGGTGGCGATGATGCCGAGCGCATAGGGGATCTTGATGGCGTAGTCGGTGCGCATCTCTTCCTGATTCGGAATACCGAACAGGGTAAAGGAGGCAGGTGCCGGCTCGGTGTTCCACTCGGCCTCGATGGCCGCCAGTTTCACCTTCTGCACTTCACCGGTCTCGTAACCGGACTCGTCACCGAGGATCAGCACGGAGAGGATGGAAGCCATGCCGAAAGCGGCTGCAATGGCGAAGGAGCGACGGGCAAAGGCCACATCACGATTCTTCAGCAGGTAGTAGGAAGAGATACCCAGCACGAACATGGCGCCCGTGGTGTAGCCGGCCGCGACGGTATGCACGAACTTGACCTGGGCAACCGGGTTGAACACCAGCTCGGCGAAGCTCACCATCTCCATCCGCATGGATTCAAAGTTGAACTCGGCACCGACCGGGTTTTGCATCCAGCCGTTGGCCACCAGGATCCAGAGGGCGGAGAGGTTGGTCCCGAGTGCCATCAGCCAGGTCGCAGCCAGGTGCTGACGCTTGGAGAGACGATCCCAACCGAAGAAGAACATACCGACGAAGGTGGATTCCAGGAAGAAGGCCATCAAGCCTTCGATGGCCAGCGGGGCCCCGAAGATATCGCCGACGTAGTGGGAGTAGTATGCCCAGTTGGTACCGAACTGAAACTCCATGGTCAGCCCTGTGGTGACCCCAAGGGCAAAGTTGATACCAAACAACTTGCCCCAGAACTTGGTCATGTCCCGGTAGACAGGGTTGTTGGTCATCACATAGACAGACTCCATGATCGCCAGAATGAAGGCCATTCCGAGCGTCAGGGGCACAAACAGGAAGTGATAAAGGGCCGTCGCAGCGAATTGGAACCGCGATAGGTCTACCACATGCTCAGCAATCATGATGTTTCCTCACCGATTATTGGCACGGCTATTTTAAGTTTTAAGGACAAAGCTTCCGTTGGAAGTCCCCGAATTATCGGTCATGTTCCAGTTTTGCACTGACGACCGGATTCGACTGCCACCACATTAACAACAAGGCAATAATAGGGAACAAAAAAAGCTAATGTTTAACAATTACAAAACAATCCAGCTTGCTTTATTCCCGCCCATAATGACCTGCGTTTTATATCACCTTTATTTGATTGAAATCAATGTAAAACCATCATGAATACATGCCTTTTAAAGGCATTTTCACGACCAATGAGATTTATTTTAGAGAGCTGCGTCACAAAAAAACAAAGATCGCAAATCATTGATTTAAATCAAATTTATATTTATCACCAATTAGTAATGGTTCTGTTAAAAAACAACTGGCAAGGTCGTTTTCATAATGTTTCCCGTGGCTGTGCCGGGTCCGAATAAAACTAATTAAAAACCACTAAAAACGCATGTTCATGCTAATTCCACAAGCCGGCAAAATGATTAGTTAATCTAATCTGAGATAGGTAATTTTTCTTGTTTGTCCGAGTCCGATAGAGCTCCTACAATGCGCCTCGCAGTGAGGGCATACCCTTGGATACAGGCCGGTCAATCTGGGTTCCCGGTACGTATTCGATGAACATTTCGAACCTGTTTATTGGAATCAAAGATGAAAAAGTTTGTTGCTAAAACCATCCGTTACTACAAGCTTTCGTTCGTGCAGCTCTATCAAATGAACCGACTCTGAGGCCTCGCGACGGCTCCTCTGTTTTTTTTACCGGTCTGTCTCCAGACGCACTCACTGTCTGTGAACATCCATCCTGAATTGTCTTTGCCCACCGCATCCGCAGTGGGCTTTTTTTTTGCCCGGATAACAAAAAACCGCCTCTGGCGGCGGTTTTTTGGTCAATCAGCTATTTTCACCCTTCATCTGGCCGTTGCAGGCCAAAATGCGCATAAGCTCTTGGTGTCGCGATCCGCCCTCTGGGTGTACGTTGCAGATAGCCCTGCTGGATCAGATAAGGCTCGAGTACATCCTCGATAGTGTCCTTCTCCTCCCCGATGGCAGCCGCCAGGTTGTCGAGCCCCACCGGCCCGCCCAGAAACTTGTCTATCACAGCCAACAATAACTTGCGGTCCATGAAGTCGAAGCCTTCATTATCCACGTCCAGCATGTCCATGGCTCGGGCCGCTATGGGTCCATCGATGCGGCCATCAGATTTCACCTGGGCAAAATCGCGCACCCGGCGCAACAAACGGTTAGCAATTCGCGGCGTACCGCGCGAACGACGCGCCACCTCCAGTGCACCGTCTTCCGTCATATCGAGCCCGAGGCAACGGGCGCTGCGCGCGACGATGTCGGTCAGATCCTTGACGTTGTAGAACTCGAGCCGTTGCACTATGCCAAAACGATCCCGCAGCGGACTGGTGAGGGAGCCAGCCCGGGTAGTGGCACCGATCAGGGTGAAGGGGGGCAGATCGAGCTTGATGGAACGGGCGGCGGGCCCCTCCCCGATCATGATGTCGAGCTGGTAATCCTCCATCGCCGGGTAGAGCACCTCCTCCACCACCGGACTGAGGCGGTGGATCTCGTCGATGAACAGCACGTCGTTTGGTTCGAGGTTGGTGAGCAGTGCCGCCAGATCGCCGGCCTTCTCCAGCACCGGGCCGGAAGTGGTCTTGATGTTGACCCCCATCTCGTTGGCCACGATGTTGGCCAGCGTCGTCTTGCCAAGCCCCGGCGGGCCGAAGATCAACAGGTGATCGAGCGCCTCGCCACGCTGGCGCGCCGCCGCAATGAAGATCTCCATCTGCTCGCAGACGGGATCCTGACCGGTGTAATCGGCCAGCAGCTTGGGCCGGATGGCCCGATCGATGACTTCCTCTTCTCGCCCGCCGGAGGCGGAGATGAGACGATCCGCTTCAATCATTGTCTACCTCACACCAGGCTGCGCAGTGCTTCACGGATGATATCTTCCACCGACATGCCATCGGCAGCGACCTTGCTGACGATCTGGCTGGCCTGCTGCGGCTTGTAGCCGAGCGCCACCAGCGCGCTGGCCGCCTCTTCGCTCGAATCCGGCGCCCGCAGGGCACTCTCTCTGGCAGGCAGGGTGATCTCGGCCGGCGAGAACAGATCGTGGCTGACCCAGCCCTTGAGCCTGTCCTTCATCTCCACCACCAGCCGCTCGGCGGTCTTCTTGCCCACCCCCGGCAACTTGACCAGGGAGCTTATCTCTTCGCGCTCGACGCTCAGCACGAACTGGGTGGCGGTCATGCCGGAGAGGATGGCCAGCGCCAACTTGGGACCGACCCCGTTGGTCTTGATCAGTTCGCGAAACAACGCCCGTTCCTGCTTGTGGTTGAAGCCATAGAGCAGCTGGGCATCTTCCCGCACCACGAAGTGGGTGTGGATGGTCGCCTCCTTGCCGATCTCGGGCAGATCATAGAAGCAGCTCATGGGCATCTGTACCTCATAGCCCACGCCCCCGACCTCCAGCAGTACCTCGGGGGGTTGTTTCTCAATGACTACGCCTCTCAAGCGACCAATCACGGCAATCTCCTCACCAAACCAGCTATCTGTAAATTGGCTCATAGCATAAAGAATAACTGGATAAGTATCCAGCATAGGGCGGTGAGGATCGGGGCGGATTCTCGGCACGTTCGCCCGTTGCCAGCCATGCTTGGATCCAGGCATGGCAACAACTTTATTTTTCATCGGGAATGGCGGATTCCAGCCATTGATAAAACACTGAATTGGGTTTGTTCGGAGCCAAGGAAGGTCCTGTATCATGAAAATTGTCACCACATCGAATCTCGGGCTGACCATTCTGCTCAGCTGCACGCTGGGGATGGGCATCGTCGGCTGGTATGGCAGCCAGCGACTGGCCGACCTGCTCTCCTATGTATTGGGCGCCGCCTGGCAGACTGCCGACGGCGCCATGGAAGGGTCCATCGAGCTAGGCAACCAGTCGCTCTACATCCAGAAGATGCTCAGAGGCATGCCGCTCGACGAGCCGGAACTGCAACGCGCCAGAGCGGCCACCGCCGATGCCATGCGCCGGGTGGGGGAAGGCCGGCTGATCGACGCCACCGCCATCGGCACGATGGAGCAGCAGCATCTGGCCTATCAGCAGCAACAGGAGCAGTTGCTGGCACTCTACCGGGCCTTTACCAGCGTCGATCAGGCGCTGCGCGCCAGCTCGGAGCGCATGTCCCGCCTCTCCACCCAGCTTGAGGTGGTGGGGGACGGCGCGGTCGAGAGCCTGACCCAGTCGCCGGATCAGGCCATCAGCTGGAATGGTGGTCTGGCTACCCGCTGGCATGCCGCCGATGGCGGCATGGAGGCCAACATCGGCTTCCTGCGCCAGCTCTATGCACTGGAGAAGATGCAGAGCGAGGGGCCGACTCCAGCCATCCAGGCCGAGATGAAGGAGGCAACCCGCTTCTATCAAGAGGCAGTCGACGCCATGCTGGGCAGTGGCATGTTTGATGTGCCCGGCGAAGGAGAATTTGCCGGCCAGTCGCTGGCAATCCAGTACCGCACCTTGCAAACCGAGGTGCAGCGGCTGATGGTGCAGTGGATGGCGGCACTGAGCGAGTATCAGGGTCAACTGGTCAACTATGAACGCAGTGCCGACCAGCTCAAGCAGCAACTGGTCGAGGTCGAAGCCAAGGGGGACGCCACGGTCGAGGATCAGGTGAACCAGCTCAACAGCATCATCAGCCACACCAAGAACCTGCTGCTGGGGGGTCTGCTGTTGAGCCTGCTGCTCGTGACCCTGTGCGGCTTCTGGCTGGTGCGCACCATCGTCAAACCCCTGCTGCAGGTCAATCAACGCATGCAGGATATCGCGGCAGGAGAAGGGGACCTCAATGCCCGCATCAATCTCAAGCGCGACGACGAGATTGGCTCGCTGGCCGGCAGCGTGGATCGCTTCATCGAGAAACTGCAGAAGATGATCAGCTCCACCATGGACAACAACCAGCACATCAGCGAGCACGTCCACACCTCGGTCAACCGGGTCGAAGCCATCAGCCAGAGCAGCCGCCAGACCGCCGAACACGCCCAGGCACTGCACCACGACAGCGAGCAGATGGTCCAGGTCGCCACCTCCATCTCGGACAACTGCAGCCTGGCGGCGCAAAACGCCAACGAGGTACGCCAGCTCACCGCCGAGAGCAGCCAATACGTGACTTCCGCCAGCAACGGCATGCAGCGGGTAGTGGTGGAAGTGGGCGAGTGCGCCAACGCCATCAACGCCCTCAAGGAACAGGCCAGCCAGATTGGCCAGATCATCTCCACCATCAGCAGCATTTCGGAACAGACCAACCTGCTGGCGCTCAATGCCGCCATCGAGGCGGCCCGGGCCGGTGAAATGGGCCGCGGCTTTGCCGTGGTGGCCGACGAGGTGCGCACCCTGGCCAATCGTACCGCCTCCTCCAGCGCCGAAATAACCGAGGTGATCAACAACATCCAGCAACAGACCGAGAAAGCCTATCTGATGATGCAACGCAATCTGAAGACGGTGGAATCCGGCATGGAAGACTCTGACAACACCAGGCAGATCCTGTTCAAGGTGGAAGAGGCCATCGACCATCTGGCGGACATGGTGCAACAGGTGGCGGATGCCACCGGCCAGCTCTCCCATACCCTCAGCCACACCTCGGACAAGGTCTCCGGCATCAGCCTGCAGGCCCAGACCGGCGAGCAGGAGGCGCAGGAGTGCCTGCAGCTCGCCTCCTCCCTGCATCAGGCCAGCCTGCTGCAACAGCGCCTGCTATCGCAATTTCGGGTCTGACCAACGCGGGGGCTATGTCCCCGCTTTCTCCCGTCGTACGAATTTAGCCCTTGGGCCGCAGGGTCCGGCCTGTTAAAATTCCGCTCTTGAAATTATCCAGGGCCCAGCCGCCCGTCTTAGCTAAGGTCTACCGCGATGCGTACCAGCCAATATCTGCTTTCCACTCTCAAGGAAACCCCGTCCGATGCCGAGATCGTCAGCCACCAGCTGATGCTGCGCGCCGGCATGATCCGCAAACTGGCCTCCGGCATGTATGCCTGGCTGCCGTCCGGTCTGCGGGTTCTGAAAAAAATCGAGAACATTGTTCGCGAAGAGATGAACAATGCTGGTGCCATCGAAGTCTCCATGCCGGTGGTGCAACCCGCCGAGCTGTGGCAGGAGTCCGGCCGCTGGGATGACTACGGTCCCGAGCTGTGCCGTCTGACCGACCGCCACAACCGTCCCTTCGTGCTGGGTCCGACCCACGAAGAGGTGATCACCTCGCTGGTGCGTTACGAAGTGAACAGCTACAAGCAGCTGCCGCTCAACCTCTACCAGATCCAGACCAAGTTCCGCGATGAAGTACGTCCCCGCTTCGGCGTGATGCGCGGTCGCGAATTCCTGATGAAGGACGCCTACTCCTTCCACATCGACAAGGCTTCGCTGATCGAAACCTACGAGCGGATGCACGCCGCCTACTGCGCCGCCTTCACCCGCATGGGGCTGAACTTCCGTCCGGTGCAAGCCGATACCGGCTCCATCGGTGGTACCGGCTCCCACGAATTCCAGGTGCTGGCCGAGAGCGGTGAAGACTTGATCGCCTTCTCCGACAGCTCCGATTACGCCGCCAACATCGAGATGGCCGAAGCGCTGGCACCGGCTGGCGAGCGTGCTGCCGCCACCGCGGCCCTGACCAAGGTCGCCACCCCGGCCGTCCACACCATCATTGATGTGGCCGCCTTCCTGAACGTGACGCCGAGCGCCATCGCCAAGACCCTGCTGGTGCTGGGCGAAGAGGACGAGCACGGTAAACAGGCCGTCATCGCCCTGGTCCTGCGTGGCGACCACGAGCTGAACGAAATCAAGGCCGAGAAGCTGGCAGGCGTTGCCAACCCGCTGACCTTCGCCAACGACGAGCAGATCAAGGCAGCTGCCGGTTGCGACGCAGGCTCCATCGGCCCGGTCGGCTTTGCCGGTCGCATCATCGCCGATCGCAGCGCCGCCCATCTGGCGGACTTCGTCTGTGGCGCCAACGAGACCGGCTTCCACCTGACCGGTGCCAACTGGGATCGCGACATCGCTACCTATGAAGTGGCCGACCTGCGCAACGTGGTAGAAGGCGACCCGAGCCCGTGCGGCCAGGGCAAGCTGCTGCTCAAGCGCGGCATCGAAGTAGGCCATATCTTCCAGCTGGGTACCAAGTACTCCGAAGCCATGAAGGCGAGCGTACTGAACGAGGGCGGCAAGTCCGTCACCATGGAGATGGGTTGCTACGGTATCGGGGTTTCCCGCCTGGTAGCTGCCGCCATCGAGCAGAACAACGACCAGTACGGCATCATCTGGCCGGAAGCCATCGCCCCGTTCGAAGTGGCCATCGTGCCGATGAACATGCACAAGTCCGAGCGCGTGGCCGAGCAGGCACAGCAGTTCTACACCGAGCTGAAAGCCGCCGGTGTGGATGTGCTGTTCGATGACCGTAAAGAGCGCCCGGGCGTGATGTTCGCCGACATGGAGCTGCTGGGTGTGCCGCATGCCATCGTCATCGGCGATCGCGGTCTGGACAACGGCGTGGTGGAGTACAAGTGCCGCCGCACCGGCGAGAAGCAGGAAGTGGCGATCAGCGAGATCGTTGCCCTGCTCAAGGCCAAGCTGGGCCGCTAATTACGCCCCTAGCCACCATAAAAAAGCGCGCCATTAGGCGCGCTTTTTGTTTTCTGCCGCAGGGCAGAGGCGAGGCTGGCCGCAACTAGTTGCGGCCGATGAAGAGATCGGTCACATGGCAGCTGCTTCTGGCTTCCAGCGCATCCAGCATGTAGGCGGCGGCGTCTTCCGGGGTCATGAAGCCGCTGCTGTCCACGTGATCCGAGTTGTCCCAGAATTCACTGCGGATCCCGCTCGGATAGAGGTTCACCAGCCGCAGCGGCGAGCCTTTCAGCTCGGCCCGCAACGACTCCAGAAAACCACGCATGCCCCACTTGGAGGCGCAGTAGAGGCTCTCGTTGGCCTTGCCCACCTGGGCGGCGGAGGAGAGCACGTTGGCCAGCACACCGCCCTTGTCGCCGATGAGGCGCACCGTCTGCTGGGCCACCAGAATGGTGGAGATGAGATTGCTCTCCACCACCCGGCGGATCTGCTCGGCGGTATAGACGCCGACCGGGCCGAACTCGCCCACACCGGCGCAGTGCAGCACCAGCTCGGGCAGGCCGCCCCACTCCACCGCAGCGGCGAACGCCACGTCCACTTCCTCGTGGTGTGCCAGATCGGCGGCGATGCCGATCACCGCCTTGCCGAGCAACTCCTCCTGCTCCTGCAGCCTCTGATAACGACGCCCCATCATGGAGACCTGATGACCGCGTTCAACCAGGCCTATGGTGAGCGCCCGGCCCAGACCGGACCCCGCCCCCGTCACTATGATATGACCCATGCTCTTTCCTCGTCGGATGCCGCCATCGGGATGATGGGGACATCGTCATCAGCAGTTGCCGGAATTAGAAGGTGAATTCGCCGCCGATGAACCAGCCGTCGACCCGCTGGTCAACGCGATCGAAGTCCATGCTCGCATCACGCCAGCCGGCACGCACCTTGAGCGGTACGGTCGCGAACTTGTAGGAGCCACCCAGACGGTAGTCGTAGTTGTCGGCATCCTGCACGCGGGCATCGCCGAAGGCGGCAAAGCCGGTACCCGGGATGCGCACTTCGGCGCCGGTGTAGGCCATCAGCACGTCCTTGTCATAGGAGTAGTGCTGGGTGTTGAAATCGCCATCGTAGCGACGACCGGTCAGACCCAGATCGATCTGGAACAGGTCGTTGTTGAACAGGCGATAGTAGAGGCTCAGGTCATAAGCCATCAGATCGTTGTTGAGGGCGCCGCCGCTGGTACCGAAATCGGAGATCTCGAACTTGGCGTTGGGCAGCAGGATGATGCCGTGCTCCAGTTGCAGGTAGCCGCTCCAGTTGTAGTTCTCGTCGTAGCTGCCGTTGGCCCCGACACCGTTGATCTGGCCGCTGCCCTGAGCATTCCATACATCGGTACCAGCAGCGAAACGCCAGTCATCGGCAGCCATGGCTGCCTGGCTGAACAGGGCCAGTACGCAACCGGCAATCAAGGTCTTCTTCATCACGTCACTCTCTATCTATGGACTGGAAAGGCCATCATTTTACCCAGTGCGACGGGAATACACAGTGTAAAAAACTGAACAAGCGTCCATTAATGTCAGTGCTGCATGCCAGCCATGGGTTCAATCGGCTTCACCGGCAGGCTCAACTCCAGCTTCTGGCCATCATCCATGGTCAATGTCAGCGGGAAAGGGGTGCCCTGAGAGAGCTCGCGCACCTCGAACAGCATGATGTGAAAGCTGCCGGGTTTGAGCGCCACTTCCCCCTTGGCCGGCACCTCAATGCTCTCGACCTGACGCATCTTCATCACACCGTTCTCGTGCAGATGGGTGTGCAGCTCGGCCCGGCCCACCTCGGGCGAGGCGGCAGCCACCAGCTTGACCGGCTGATCGGCATCATTCTTCAGCACCAGAAAGGCGGCGGTGTTGGGCGAGCCCGGCGGCAGCAGGCGCACATAGCCGTCGACGGCCTCGACCTTGGCCAGAGCGGGAGCAGCCAGCCCCAGGGCCAGCAGGGAATAGAACGCACGTTTAAACATGGTTGAAATCCTTTTATGATGTTGTTAAACGCCGCAAAGATTATCGTAGCAGTAAGCTTTTGACAGCCAGCAATAACAAGGATTTAGACATGGACCCCATTATCATTGTCGAGCAGCAGGATGGCTTGCTCACCCTGACCCTCAATCGTCACGACAAGCGCAATGCCCTCAATACCGCCATGTATCGTGCGCTCACCGACGCCTTGCGACAAGCGACGGAAGATGACGCCATCCATGCCCTGCTCATCCAGGGGCAGAGCGACTGCTTTACCGCCGGTAATGACCTGGCCGACTTCGTGGGGAAAGAGACCCTGGAGGCGGACGATCCCATCTTGCAGTTCCTCCACACCCTGGCCGACTTCCCGAAGCCGGTGATCGCCGCGGTCGGCGGTGCGGCGGTGGGCATCGGCACCACCCTGCTGCTGCACTGCGATCTGGTCTATCTGGCCGACAATGCCCGCCTGCAACTGCCCTTTGTCGAGCTGGGGCTGGTGCCGGAGTTTGCCTCCAGCCTGTTGCTGCCGCGCAGTGTGGGTCACTTGAAGGCGGCGGAGCTGTTGCTACTGGCCGAAGCCATCGATGCCGACGAGGCACTGCAGCTGGGGCTAGCCAACCGGGTGCTGGCGGCCGAAGCCCTGCTCCCCTTTGCCCGGGAGCAGGGTTTGAAGCTGGCGGCCAAGGCGCCGAAGGCGCTGCAAAAGAGCAAGGCGCTGCTCAAGCAGGAGCTCAGGCAGGCGGTGCACTTCGTCATCGATCTGGAGGCACGCGCCTTCTCCCTCGCCCTGCTGGGGGAAGAGGCACAAACGCGGATCGCCCAGCGCCTCAAAGGCCGTAAATGATCCTCAGTTGAGGCGAAAACGGCCGATCAGCTCGCAGCCCTGCACCTGATCCTGCAGCTGGATCAAGCGGGCGATGTCGGGATTGGGGTGGCGCTTGAGGAAAGAGAGCAGCGCCGCCCGACAGCAACCCAGTTCGCTGATGAGGGATTCGCACTCCTGGTTCGGACACTGGGGCACCAACGCCGTCACCAGCTCGGAGGCCAGCTTGAGGTAGCGCAACTCATAGGCCGGCTCCTCCATGGCGCGCCAGAAGTCGGCCAGCCGGTGGCAGGTCGCCACCCGCATGCTGGCCAACTCGTCCAGCTCACCGTCACTCAGTTCGTATACCTCGGCGAGGGCCTGCTGATAGAGGCAGATGGCGGTGCCGAGCGCGCCCGCGCCCAGTGCGTTTTCAGCCTCCAGCATGTAACGCTGCCAGATTTGATGGGTCATGCCGATCTCCCAAGTTGATGGGTGGGACTTTTATCATGCCCAGTTGAGAATGAATATCAACCCGATATTTCGTGCAGGTTTTGACCAGATAACGATGCTTGGCTTGGCCCCCATCCCCATATGACTTACCATGCCGATCCACTCTTCAGGAACCGCACACTCCATGCTGCGACCCCGTTTACCCCAGGATCTGGGCTGCTCGACCCTGTGCGTGCCCCGCCTGCTGGTCTGGATCTATTAGCTGCGCTCCTCGCGTCATCCATCCTATCCATTTGAACGAGGAGACAACCATGAAACCCTGCCAACACTGGTCGCAGGTCGAGTACCTACACCTGACGGTGAGCAACCCCAACATCCACCTGAAGGGGTGCCACAGCTACTATTCCGGCGCCTGGGACGGCCCGTTTGAAGAGGCCGCCGTGCGCTATCTGCACGGTGACAGTTTCAGCCGCAGCCCGGAGACCGGCTGGGAGCCGCTCTGGCACATCGATCAGCTGCATATCGGCGACTATGTGCAGATAGCCGCCGGGGTGAAGATCCTGATGGGCGGCAACCACACCCACAATGCCGACTTCATCAGCACCTATCCGTTTGCCGCTCTCGATGCCCTCCAGCGCAGCTATCGCCCTGCCGGCGACACCCGCATCGGCAACGACGTCTGGATCGGCATGGACGCCATGATCATGCCGGGAGTCACCCTCGGCGACGGGGCCATCATAGCGGCGCGCGCCCTGGTCAATCAGGATGTGCCGCCCTATGCCATGGTGGCCGGCACGCCGGCCAAGGTTATCAGGATGCGCTTTGCTGAGGAGGAGATCGCCCGCTTGCAGGCGCTGGCCTGGTGGGAATGGCCGGATGCCCAGGTGCAGGCCTTGCTGCCGCTGATCCAGCAAGGCGAAGTGGCCCTGCTGGAACAGGCCGCCGCGCACTGGCAGCAGGCCCGGCAGCCATCATGACGAAGCGGGGGGCATAGGCCCCCCGCAGTTGTTTTGGCAGCGACTATCCGCTCAGTTGCCGCTGCGCGACTGATTGACTCGGCACTGCTTGCCCGGATAACCGGGCAGATCCGCCGCCTTGCTGCTGCATGCCAGCCGTTTGGCCTGATAGAGGCGATCCGCCAGGTTGGCACTGTCGACCGGCAACCAGTCCATCTGCTGGCCGAGCCAGCTGGCCCAGGCAAACTCGACGAAGTAGACCTGCTCTCGCTTGTCGAAATAGCCCGCATCCTGCAGCAGGCCGGCCACCGTCCGATAGGGGTAATCCGGCAGTTCGCCGATGTGGGCTGGCAGTTGCTGCGGCGTCAGTGCACCGCCCTTTTCATCCTTGAGCCAGGCCCAGTGGTTGCACTGCATCTGGCTCCAGAAGTTCTCCTTGTCCTGCAACCTGGCGATCACCTTGACCCGCACCTGCTTCACGCCAGACTGCCACAGCGCCTTGGTCAGATGGTGCCTGTCCACCAGCCAGTAACCGCCATCGGGCGCAATGACGATGGGGATCTCTTTCTTTTTCATCAACTTGTCGAGCTGCTTTGCGCTCTTGCCCGCCAGCTCGGCCTGGGTGTTGTCGACCTGGATCTGGCCCACGCCGCCCTGGGTCGGATGCAGCTGATCTATGTTCACCTCGCACCAGCTACCAACCTGGCTCTCGCGCTCACACGGCGCCAGCGCCCAGGCCCCTTGACTGATGGCCAGGGCCAACAGGATCCATGTTCTCATTGCTCACTCCTCTGCCCGAATGGCGGGTCAAATAAGATGCCGGGGAGCCCCCTCATCCAAGGGACTCATACTGGCGGTCTGACCAGCAAACGGGATATCATGATTTCCCGTCTGTCGGCGATCACTTCTCGCCGAGTTTTCACCCCGCTTCACACTATTTGAAGGATCAACCATGAAAGGATGGAGTCCCCTGCTGGCCCTGCTGGGCTGCGCCTGTGTCCAGGCTGCCGATGTTCCACCCGGCACCCAGCTCGCCGCCGAACAGGCCGTCGTGCGTCATCTGAAAGACGAGCCCGCGAGCCTGAGCCCGCTCAAGCTGGTCGGCCTGCCCGAGTTGCAGGTACTGCGGGATCTCTACGAGGGGCTGCTGACCCAGGGACCGGACGGCAAGGTACAGCCCGGGGTCGCCGCCAGCTGGGACAACCAGGGCAATCAGCGCTTCACCTTCCATCTGCGCCCGGACGCCCGCTGGTCCAACGGCGATCCCGTGCAGGCCGCCGACTTCGTCTACGGCTGGCGCAAACTGGTCGATCCCAAAGAAGCCGCCACCTTTGCCTGGTTCGCTCAGCTGGCTCGCTTCGACAAGGTGGATGAGATCGTGGCCGGCAAGCTGCCCCCCGCAGAGCTCGGGGTGAAGGCCCTCGACCAGCATACCCTGCAGGTGACCCTCTCCCAGCCGGTGCCCTACTTCCTGAGCCTGCTGACCCACGCCAGCCTGTCTCCACTGCATCGTGCCAGCATGGAGCAATACGGCAACCAGTGGACCCAGCCCGGCAAGCTGGTCGGCAACGGTGCCTTCGTGCTGAGTCACCGGGTGGTGAACGAGAAGCTGGAGCTGACCCCCAACCCCTACTACTGGGATCGCGCCCATACCGTGCTGACCAAGGTCACCTTCGTGCCCATCAACCAGGAGAGCGCGGCCACCAACCGCTACCTGGCCGGCGACCTGCACATCACCGAATCCTTCCCCAAGGAGCAGTATCACAAACTGATGCAGCAGATCCCGGGCGAGGTCTATACCCCGGATCAGCTCGGCACCTACTACTACGCCTTCAATACCCAGCGCGCCCCCCTCAACGACGTGCGGGTGCGCAAGGCGCTCTCCTACACCATTGACCGGGGCCTCATCGCCAGCAAGATCCTGGGCACCGGAGAAAAACCGGCCTATCACTTCACCCCGGACGTGGTTGCCGGCTTCGAGCCCAAGGCCAACCTGCTCTCCAGCAGCAGTCAGCAGGAGCTGGACGACAAGGCCAGAGCCCTGCTCAAGGCGGCGGGCTACGGCCCGGCCAACCCGCTCAAGCTGACCCTGCTCTACAACACGGCCGAGGTACACAAGAAGATGGCGCTGGCCATCGCCAACCTGTGGAAACAGAAGCTGGGAGCCCGGGTCGAGCTCACCAATCAGGAGTGGAAAACCTATCTCGACAGCCGCCAGAGCGGCCAGTTCGAGGTGATCCGCTCCTCCTGGGTGGCCGACTACAATGACCCGTCCGCCTTCCTCGGCCTGTGGGGCTCCCACCACAGCGGCAACATGGCCCGCTTCGCCAACGCCGGCTACGATGCCCTGCTGGCCAAGGCTGCCAACAGCCAGGATCCCCGTGAACGGGCCCGCCTGTTCGATGAGGCCGAAACCATACTGCAGGACGAGGCGCCCATCACCCCCATCTATCAGTACACCAACGCCCGGCTGATCAAGCCCTGGCTCAAGGGCTATCCCATCAACAATCCGGAAGACGTGGCCTACAGCCGCCAGCTCTACCTCGTCAAGCACTGACCCTGTGGGGGCCGACCATGCCGGCTCCCTCTCTTCCCCTGTTCATGCTCAAGTTTTCGGCATAGAATGCCGCCCTTTCAGACAACCCTCCCTCAGTCACCGATGTTGTTATGCGCTATTTATTGATCATCGCCCTGCTGGCGGCCCTGCCCGCCCAGGCGGCCAGCGAGGCACAGTGCCGCCAGGCCTTCACCGAGTGGATGCTGGCCCAGCACAAGCAGTTCAGCGACCGCAAGGCCAGCAAGATGGAGCGGCGCAGCGCGGAGCGGGCCATCGATCAGGTGCGCAGCGAGTTCTCGAAGCGGGAGAGCTTCTGTCAGGCCATGGAGTGGGTGGAACACAACCGGGATCAGGATCCCCGCTTCACCCCGCGGATCGGGGAGATCCACGACTTCACCCCGCCGGCCGACTCGCCGTCATGAAAAAAGCCCCGAACCTGCGTTCGGGGCTTTTTCTGGGCATGACAGGTACCGATATCAATCGACGTAGAAGGTCTGCTGGAAAGTCAGCGTCTGCTGCTGCCCCTCCCCCATGATCTTCAGGGTGAACTGGTAGGTATCCTCGTTGCGATAGGGCAGCACCGCCAGATAGTAGATGGCATCCCCCTCCTTGACCTCCTGGAAGCTCAGGTTGCGGATGGTGCCGGTGAGGTTCTTGGCCTCGCCGCTGATCCCCACCGCCTGGGCGACCCCCTGCTTGTTCTGCACCGCGATGTTGACGATGCCGTTGTAGCGGCTGCGCTCCAGGCCATAGGCCTTGGCCACCTCGGGAGTGAGGAAGCTGGAGTTGAAGGCGCTGTAGTGCACCTGCCAGGGGCCCAGCTCCTTCATCTGTTCGGCCCGCAGGGGCAAGGTCAGCAGCAGTGCCAGCAGGCAGCTTATCCAGGCTGTTTTCATGGTGTCATCCTTCTCGTGTTAACCCTGATTGTCCAGCAGGGCACTGACCTCGGCGGGGATCTGCCTGGGCGCCTCGATGGCGACCGTCTTGTGCCGTCCCAGCTCCCCCCGCACGATGCGAACCTGCCCCTTGGCCACCTTGAACTGCTTGGCCAGATACTTGATCAAGTGGCTGTTGGCCTGGCCATCCACCGGCGGCGCCGTGATGGCCACTTTCAACTCTTCTCCATGCAATCCGACGATCTGATCCCGACTCGCCTTGGGCTGGATCATCAGATGCATTATCAGCTCATCCCCTTCCCGCAGGACGGCTGCCATCAAATCATCCACCACAGCTGGCCGAACAGATCACCCAACAGATAGTTTATGGCCTGCAGCCCGATAAAGGCGACCAGCACGGAGAGATCCAGCCCGCCCAGTGCCGGCAGAATGCGGCGGATGGGGGCCAGGAAGGGCTCGGTCAGCTGGTGCATCACGTATTCGATGGGGTTACGACCCTGGCTGACCCAGCTCAGGATGGCGCGGATCAGCAACACCCAGAAGATCATGGAGCCGGCCTTCTTCAGCACAGTCAGCCCGGCAAACAGGCTGAGGGTGAGCCAGTCGGCCAGCAGCACGTTCATGCTCTTGAGCAGCGCCAGTTTGGCGAAGGCGATGATGATGGCCAGCAGCACAGAGGCCATGTCGAGCCCGCCAAACCCGGGAATGACCCGGCGCAGCGGCACCACCAGCGGATTGGTCAGCTTGACCACCATCTGGCTCATGGGGTTGTAGAAGTCTGCGCGGGCCCACTGCAGCCAGACGCGCAACAGCACCACCATGAGATAGAGGTCAAAAATCGTGTTAATCAGAAAGTAAGCAGTGTTCATCTGGGCTCCAGGTTGAGACAGAGAGTAAGAGAAATCGGGTTCAGAACAGGGTTTCCATTTCGCCGGCCCGGGCAACGGCCGCCTGCATGGCGTGTGCCGTCAGCGGCATCAGTCCCTGCTGCTGGAAAGTCTTGATCGCCTCGGCGGTGGTGCCGCCCTTGCTGGTCACCTGCTCGCGCAGGGCCTGCAGCGACAGCTCGGGATTCTGCTCGACCATGGCGGCCGCCCCAAGGGCAGTCTGCTGCACCAGCAGGCGGGCCTGCTCGGGGGAGAAGCCCATGGCCTCGGCCTCCTCGGCGATGGCCTGCATGAACAGGAAGAAGTAGGCAGGTGCACTGCCGGCCGCGGCGATGACGCCGTTGATGGCTGACTCCTGCTCCACCCACAGGGTTTTGCCCACCGCCTGCATCATCTGCTCGGCCAGCTCCCGGTCAGCCTTATCGATGCCGGGCGGGGCGTACAGCCCGGTCATGCCCAGCCCCAGCAGAGAGGGGGTGTTCGGCATGGTGCGGATGATCCGGCCGTGGCCGCCCGCCATCTCGGCCAGCCGCGCCACCTTGATGCCGGCAGCGATGGAGATGAGCAGCTTGCCCTCCAGCGTGCCCAGCTGTGCCACCAGCGCGCTCAGCATGGCGGCCATCAGCTGCGGCTTGACCGCCAGCACGATCACCTCCGCCGCCCGGGCCGCCTCGGCGTTGTCCTGGGTGATGCGGATGCCATAGTCGTTGGCCAGCGCATCCAGCTTGGGCCGACTGGGGTTGGCTGCGATGATCCGGTCGGCCGGATAGCCCGCCTGAACCAGGCCGGCAATGATACTGCGGCTCATGTTGCCCGCCCCGATAAAGGCGAGGATTCTATGCTGCATCAAACGCTCCTGTTACCTGAAAAAAGCACTGCCCGATGCATCGCATCCCGGGCCTTGCTCATGAATAGTCGCGGGCACCGAAGATGGCGGTACCGACCCGCACCATGGTGCTGCCGTGGCCGATCGCCAGTTCGAGATCCTCGGTCATCCCCATCGAGAGGGTATCGACACCCGGGTATTGTTGCGCAAGCTCGGTGAACAGAGTCTGCATGCGCACCATCTGGGCGGCCAGCACCGCCTCGTCGCTGGTGTGCTCCGGAATCGCCATCAGGCCGCGCAGCCGCAGCCGTTCACAGCGGGAGACCAGTTCGGCCAGGCGGAAAATCTCTTGCTCCGACGTTCCGGATTTGCTGCTCTCTCCGCTAATATTGATTTGCAGACAGACATTTAGCGGCGCGAGCCCGCTCGGGCGCTGGTTGTTCAGGCGTTCGATCAGCTTCTCTCTGTCCACGCTCTGCACCCAGTCGAAACGCTCGGCCACCAGCCTGGACTTGTTCGATTGCAGCGGGCCGATAAAGTGCCACTCGATGTCTGCACAGATCCCTTGCTCACGCAGGGTATCTATCTTGGTCGCCGCTTCCTGGGCGTAGGATTCGCCAAAGCGGCGCTGACCGGCGGCATAGGCCTCGCAAACGGCCTCCAGCGGTTTGGTCTTGCTGACCGCCAGCAGTTGGATGTGATCGCGGCTTCGGCCCGCGCGACTGGCGGCTTGTACAATACGTTCCTTGACCTGAAGCAGGTGCTCGGCAATCTGGTTCATGTTTCGTTAGTGATCTTGTGATGGGAGAATGACAAATCTATGGATATCACAGAGTTATTGGCTTTCAGTGTAAAACATAAAGCCTCGGATCTACACCTCTCGGCCGGGGTTCCCCCGATGATCAGGGTTGATGGCGAGGTTCGCAAGATCAATTTGCCCGCCCTGGAACACCGGGAAGTGCACGCCCTCATCTACGACATCATGAACGATCACCAGCGCAAGGAACTGGAAGAGAACTTCGAGGTGGACTTCTCGTTCGAGGTGCCGAACCTGGCTCGCTTCCGGGTCAACGCCTTCCAGCAGGCACGCGGCTCAGGCGCGGTATTTCGTACCATCCCCAGCACTGTGCTGAGCCTCGAAGATTTGGACGCGCCGGAGATCTTTCGCAAGATTGCCGAATACCCGCGCGGCCTGGTGCTGGTGACCGGCCCGACCGGCTCGGGTAAATCCACCACCCTGGCGGCCATGGTCAACTACATCAACGAGAACTTTCATCACCACATCCTCACCATCGAGGATCCCATCGAATTCGTGCACGAGAACAAGCGCTGCCTGGTGAACCAGCGGGAAGTGCACCGCGACACCAAGAGCTTCAGCAACGCCCTGCGCTCGGCGCTGCGGGAAGACCCGGACATCATCCTGGTGGGCGAGATGCGCGACCTGGAAACCATTCGCCTCGCCATGACCGCGGCCGAGACCGGTCACCTGGTGTTCGGCACCCTGCACACCTCGTCGGCGGCCAAGACCATCGACCGGATCATCGACGTCTTCCCCGGTGCGGAAAAAGACATGGTGCGCTCCATGCTCTCAGAGTCGCTGCGGGCGGTCATCTCCCAGACCCTGCTCAAGCGCATCGGTGGCGGCCGGGTGGCGGCCCACGAGATCATGATGGGCATTCCCGCCGTGCGTAACCTCATCCGGGAAGACAAGATCGCCCAGCTCTACTCGGTGATCCAGACCGGGATGACCCACGGCATGCAGACCATGGACCAGAGCCTCAAGCAGCTGGTGAGCCGCGGCGTAGTGGCGGCGCTGGATGCCAAGGCCAAGGCGGTCGATCCCAACACCATCTAACCACGACGAATCTAGGGAAGGAGTCGTTATGAATCTGGATGCCCTGCTGACCGAGCTGGTCGCCCGTAAAGGCTCGGATCTGTTCATCACGGTCGGCACGCCGCCGACCCTCAAGGTCAACGGCCATCTGCAGTCGCTGGCAGAAGCCCCCCTCGACAAGGCAAGGGCGCTGGCGCTGGTCAAGGAGACCCTGAGCCAGGAGCACTTCGAGCGCTACCTGCACACCAAGGAGGCCAACTACGCCATCCACCGCGAGGAGCTTGGCCGCTTTCGGGTCAGCGCCTTCTGGCAGCAGGAGCTGCCGGGCATGGTGCTGCGCCGTATCGAGACCCGCATCCCCACCTTCGACGAGCTGGCGCTGCCCCCCATCCTACAGGAGATCGCCCTGGCCAAACGCGGGCTGGTGCTGTTCGTCGGTGCCACCGGCGCTGGCAAATCCACCACCCAGGCGGCCATGATCGGCTATCGCAACCAGCATGTGGACGGCCACATCCTGACGGTGGAAGATCCGGTGGAATTCGTGCATCAGCACGGCCGCAGCCTGATCACCCAGCGCGAGGTGGGCATAGACACAGCGTCATTCGACGTGGCGCTGAAGAGTTCGCTGCGCCAGGCGCCAGATGTGATCCTGATCGGCGAAATTCGCAGCCAGGAGACCATGGAGTTTGCCCTCCAGTTTGCCGAGACCGGCCACCTCTGCCTCGCCACCCTGCACGCCAACAATGCCAACCAGGCGCTGGACCGCATCCTGCACCTGGTCCCTCAGGAGAAACACCGCCAGTTCCTGTTCGATCTCTCCTTCAACCTGCGTGCCATCGTGGCCCAGCAACTGCTGCCCAGCCTAGACGGGCGCCGTCGCTGTGCGGCCTTCGAGGTGCTGCTCAACACCCCGCTCATCACCGACATCGTCCGCAAGGGGGAGATGCACCGGCTCAAGGAAGTGATGACCAAGTCCACCGAGCTCGGCATGCAGACCTTCGATCAGGCGCTGTTCGCCCTGTTCTGTGCCGGCCAAATTGGCTACAGTGAGGCCCTTGCCCATGCCGACTCGGCCAACGACCTGCGACTGCTGATCAAGCTGTCGGGGCGCGAGCAGCTGGGTGCAGGCACTCTCGACAACGTTACCCTGGATGAATGAGGGGCGTGCGTCACCGCTATAAAGGATCGTTATGCTGATTGTGGTTTCCCCGGCCAAGACGCTGGACTACGAGTCGCCGCTGGTGACTTCCCGTTTCACCCAACCCGAGCTGCTGGACCACTCCGCCGAGCTGATCGGCCGGGCCCGCCAGCTGAGCCCGGACCAGATCGCCAGCCTGATGAAGATCAGCGACAAGCTGGCCGGCCTCAACACCGCCCGCTTTGCCGACTGGCAACCCGACTTCAGCCCGGCCAACGCCCGCCAGGCGCTGCTAGCCTTCAAGGGGGATGTCTATACGGGGCTGGCGGTGGAAGATTTCAGCGAGGCAGATCTCGACTTCGCCCAGGCACACCTGCGCATGCTCTCCGGTCTCTACGGGGTGCTGCGCCCGCTCGATCTGATGATGTCCTACCGGCTGGAGATGGGGATCCGCCTCAACAACGCGCGTGGCAAGGATCTCTACCAGTTCTGGGGCGACATCATCACCGCCCACCTGAACAAGGCGCTGGCTGCCCAGGGAGACGAGGTGTTGATCAACCTGGCTTCCGACGAGTACTTCAAGTCGGTACGCCCCAAGGCCCTGCAGGGGCGCATTATCACGCCGGTGTTCAAGGACGAGAAGAACGGCCAGTTCAAGATCATCAGCTTCTACGCCAAGAAGGCGCGCGGCATGATGGCCCGTCACATCATCAAGCACCGGCTCACCAAGGTGGAGCAGCTGACCGGGTTCAACGCCGATGGCTACTACTTCGTACCGGAAGAGTCCGACGCCAATACCCTGATGTTCAAACGCGCTGAAAATTAATTACGGCCCGAGGGAACCAAATTCAGGATCCCCAAGTCTGAATAGGTGAATCCTCTGTTGTAAGCACTTTTTATTGGCCGACGTTTATACGTCGGCTTTTTTCTTTTCTGGCCCCCGTCGAGTGAGCAGCAGATAGCACAACGGCCATCCGGGGATGGCCGTTGTGGCGGGCAGGCTTACTTCTTTTTCTTCTTGGCCGACTTCTTCTTGTCGTCCTTCGGCTTTTTCTTCTTCACCGGTACCCGTGCCTCTTTATGTTTGGGGCGCAGTTCGTCGATCACCCGACGCTTGAGACGCTCTTCGGTGTAGCGCTCGATCTTGGCGACCATCGCCATGTCGTGAGCTTCCACCAGGCTGATGGCGCAACCGCGGTTGCCGGCACGGCCGGTGCGGCCGATCCGGTGGACGTAGACATCGGCGCCGTAGGGCATGTCGTAGTTGATGACATGGCTGACGTTGGGCAGGTCGATGCCGCGGGCGGCCACATCGGTGGCGATGAGGAAGGGCACTTCCCCTTCATGGAACTTGCGGATCGACTCGATGCGCTTGCTCTGCTCCATCTCGCCGCGGATCCAGGCGCAGGAGACGCCAGCCGCCTGCAGCTGACCGGACAGCTCCGCCAGCCGCTCACGGGTCTTGACGAAGATGATGGCCTTCTGGGTCTCGGGATCTTTCAGAATATGCACCAGCAGGGCCAGCTTGTGAGCAGCATCGTCGGCCAGGTGCACCCACTGGGTGATGGGGCGACGTTCGCTGCGGGGCGGCTCGGCGTGCAGCTCCACCGGCTCCTTCAGGATATCGTTGGCGAATTTCTCAAGCCCAGCCCCTTCCAGGGTGGCGGAGAAGAGCATGGTGTGCTTGCGGTAGCGCGCCTCTTCCACGATGCGGTTCACATCCTTGATGAAGCCCATGTCCAGCATGCGGTCCGCTTCGTCCAGCACCAGTACCTCGATGTCGTGGCTCTCGAACTCCTCTTTCTCGATGTACTCGAGCAGACGGCCCGGGGTGGCCACCACAATGTCGGTGGTTTTGGTCAGGGCCGGCAATTGCTCTTCATGGCTGACACCGCCGATGATGGTCTCGATGCTGAGGTTGGTGTGAGCCGCCAGCGCCTTGGCGTGGGCGGTAACCTGCAGCGCCAGCTCGCGGGTCGGGGTCAGCACCAGCATCCGGCACGGGCCCGGCTTGCGGCGCGGGAAGTCCAGCAGGTGCTGCAGAGCAGGCAGCAGGAAGGCGGCGGTCTTGCCGGTACCGGTCGGAGCGGATGCCAGAATATCGCGGCCGTCCAGGGCTGGCTCCAGCACCATCTGCTGAATGGTGGTGGGGCGGGTGAAACCCATCTCGGCCAAGGCCCGGTTGAGGGCTGGATTCAGGTCGAAATCATCAAAGGACTGGCTCATGGCAATACTCGGTCATTAAGGAAACGGCAGATTATAGGCGATTATGTCGTCGGCTCCTATGGCGACTGTGGCTTAGTCGCTATAATCGCCGACCATTTTCTGCGGCGCTGGCACAGGACGGGAGTCGGATGGGACGAAACAGCGGTTTTACCTTCAAGCAATTTCACGTCGCGCACGATCGCTGCGCCATGAAAGTCGGCACCGATGGCATCCTGCTCGGCGCCTGGGCACCTGTCACCAACGCCCGCCGGGTGCTCGACATTGGCAGCGGCAGCGGCCTCATCGCCCTGATGCTGGCCCAGCGCAGCCCTGCCGACTGTCGCATCGATGCGGTAGAGCTGGATAGCAATGCAGCCCGGCAGGCTCGCGAGAATGCGGCAGCCTCCCCCTGGCATGAACGGGTCACCGTCATCGAGAGTGCCATTCAAACCTATCAGGCCGCCCCTTACGATCTCATCGTCTCCAACCCGCCCTACTTCGTGGCGGGCCAGTCATTTCGCGATCCGGCCAGGGCACTGGCACGTCATACCGGCGGCCTCGACAGCCGGGATCTGCTGGCCGCCTGTGACCGACTATTGGCCCCCAACGGCGAGGTTGCGCTGGTCGTGCCAACGGCCATGGCCGATGAAATTTTATGCATCTCGGCGGATTATGATCTGCACGCCGTTTGTTATACAGCTGTTATCACCAGAGCTGGAAAAGAGGCAAATCGTGTTTTATTGCGACTTGGCAGAGGATTAAACAAGTGTGAGCAGGGTGAAATTGTGATCCATTCTGCTGATGGAACCTATTCCGACAGATACATCCAACTAACCAGCCCCTTCTATTTGAAGATGTAAATTTCGTCTTGAACTATTTTTTCACGCCATTATGCTGACTCCTAAACGAGCGCCCGCTCAAGACCAGCTCAAACCACTGGTTGCGATGAAAAAACAAGCGGGGCTCCTTTTTTTTACCCCTGAACAATATCGGTCACTGACCAATAAAAAACTATAACAAGCAATAGTTTACAAGACAGACGAGGTTGAACTTGACGAAATCACTCACATTGTCCGACGTGCTCGGATTGGGCTTCATGACCTTCGCCTTCTATCTGGGCGCCGGCAACATCATCTTCCCGCCGCTGGCTGGTTACATGGCAGGTGAGCACCTCTCTCTCGCCATGCTGGGTTTCCTGGTCACTGCCGTCGGTCTGCCCCTCATCACCATCATCGCCGTCGCCAAGGCAGGCAACGGCTGGGCCGGCATGACCAAGCTGCTGCCGGCCGGCGTCGCCACCGCACTGGCCGTCGCCATCTACATCATCATCGGTCCGGCCTTCGCCGCCCCCCGTACCGGGCTGGTGGCCTACGAAATGGGCCTCAAACCCTTCATCGGTGACATGGGTCAGGCCGGTCTGGCTGCCTACACAGTGCTGTTCTTCGGCGTGGCCATCCTGGTCTCCATGAATCAGGGCAAGCTGATGGATGCCATCGGCAAATACCTGACCCCGGTGCTGATGCTGTTGCTGCTGACCCTCGCCATCGGTGTGTTCGTCGCCCCGCAAGGTGATATGCCGGCCTCTTCCGGTGACTATCAGAACGGCCCCTTCGTGAAAGGGATCCTGGAAGGCTACAACACCATGGACACCCTGGCGTCCCTGATGTTCGGTGCCCTGATCGTCGACCTGCTGCGCCAGAAAGGCATTCATGACTACCAGAGCCAGTTCAAGTACCTGGCCATTGCCGGCATCATCTCCGCCATCGGTCTGTCCGTGGTCTACGTCTCCCTGTTCCAGCTGGGCAACACCGCAGCCGGCGTCGCCACCGACATCAGCAACGGCGGCGCCATCGTCAACGCCTACGTGTTGAGCCTGTTCGGTCAGCCGGGTCAGTTCATCCTGGCCGCCATCATCACCCTGGCCTGTTTCACCACCGCCGTGGGCCTGATCTCCGCCTGCTCCGACTTCTTCCACAACCTCACCGGCATGAGCTACAAGAAGCTGGTGGTGTTGCTGGGGGTCATCTGCGCCGTGGTCGCCAACGTGGGCCTGAGCCAGCTCATCAGCCTCTCCATCCCGGTGCTGGTCGCCATCTACCCGGTTGCCGTGGCACTGGTGCTGGTCACCTTCCTGAAGGGTTACTTCGGTCGTCCGCGCCTGGTGTTCCGCGCCGTGCTGATGGTCGCCTTCCTGTTCGGCTGCCTGGACGGCCTGGGCGCCGCCGGCATGAAGATGGATGCGTTTGCCTTCCTGCCGCTGTTCGACAAGGGCCTGGCCTGGCTGCTGCCGACGCTGCTGGCCTGTGGCCTCGGCATGGCGGTACGCTCCGGCGAGAAACTGGCCGCCGAAGCCGCCTGATTTCACTCCCGTCCGTATTAAAGAGCCTGCCTTGCGCAGGCTCTTTTGTTTGTCTGTCCACAGCCTTTTACCACCCGTTACCCCTTTCCTGCGGCCAGCCCCCTGCCGCCATGCCGACCTCTTTCACTGCTGCCAACCGCTGGCTAATCGGTGATTTATTCTGGCCAATTAAATTGTTTCAAGATATTAATGTGTGATTGAGATCAAATTTCTCTTCTTTATGCTCAGAAGAGAACTCCTTCGCCGATGTGCTCATCGTGGAGGAGAGGGAAGCATTGTTATCCGGTTATCTGCCAGGCAGTGGGTGCAATCAACAAGAACAAGCTGATAAGGCAGATGAGGTCAGGTTTGACGAAATCACTGAAGTTGTCCGACGTATTCGGACTGGGTTTTATGACGTTTGCTTTCTATCTGGGGGCAGGCAACATCATTTTTCCACCGCTCGCCGGCTTTATGGCCGGTGAACATTTGATGCCAGCCATGGTCGGCTTTCTGCTGACAGCGGTGGGCCTCCCTCTGCTGACGCTGGTCGCCGTTGCCAGAGGCAGCGCCGGACAAGGCAGCAGCGGCTGGACGGCAATGACCCGCTATCTGCCGACGTGGGCAGCCACGGCGCTGGCCATCGCCATCTACATCATCATGGGGCCGGCCTTTGCCACCCCCCGCACCGGGCTGGTGGCTTATGAAATGGGGCTCAAGCCCTGGCTCGGTGAAGCTGGCCAACACGGGCTGCTGCTCTACAGCCTGCTCTTCTTCGCGCTGGTGATCCTGGTATCGCTGGATCGGGGCAGGCTGCTCGATGCGGTGGGCAAGTACATGACACCTGTCTTGATGGTGATGTTGCTGATCCTGGCGGTCGGAGTCTTGGTTGACCCGCAAGGCACCCTGCCAGAGGCCAGCGGCGACTATACGGATACGCCGCTCATCAAGGGGATGCTGGAGGGGTACAACACCATGGATACCCTCGGCTCGCTGATGTTCGGTGCTCTCATCATCGGTCTGCTGCAACGCAGGGGCATCGAGGGCTACCCGAGCCAGTTCAAGTACCTGACCATCGCGGGCCTCATCTCGGCGGTTGGCCTCTCAGCGGTCTACATCTCCCTGTTCTACCTGGGCAACAGTGCAGCGGGCGTGGTGACCAACGTCGACAATGGCGGCGCCATCGTCAACGCCTATGTTCTGAGCCTGTTCGGCCACTACGGCCAGTTGATCCTGGCCGCCATCATCACCCTGGCCTGCTTCACCAGCGCGGTCGGCCTGCTCTGCGCCAGCGCCGACTACTTCCACGGTCTGGCCGGCTGGACATACCGCAAGTGGGTACTGCTGATGGGATGCGTCTCCATCCTGGTGGCCAACGTCGGGCTGAGCCAGCTCATCAGCCTCTCCATCCCGGTGCTGGTCGCCATCTACCCGGTCGCCATCGCACTGGTGCTGGTGACCTTTGTACAGGGCTATTTTGGCCGGCCACAGCTGGCGTTTCGTGCCGTGCTGCTGGTGGCGTTTCTGTTCGGCTGTCTGGACGGGCTGGGCGCGGCCGGCATGCAGATGGATGCGTTCGCCTTCCTGCCGCTGTTCGACAAGGGGCTGGCCTGGCTGCTGCCCACCCTGCTGACCTGCGGCTTCGGCATGCTGCTGCGCCCCCGCGAAGATCTGGCCGCCGAAGCGGCCTGATCAACCGGGCGACCAACGACAAGAGGCCAGCATCAGCTGGCCTCTTGCATTGCATCCGTCATCCTGGCTGCTACAGCAGCGGGTCTACCTGCTTGGGTCTGCCTGCCAGGCCATACCAATGGGCCTCAACCTGCCCGGCATGCCACTCAAAGGTGCCCCAGGGCTGGTCTGCCTGCCAGCGCGGAAAGTTCACCACCACCCGGTTGTCTTCGTACTTGTAGAGCGAGGTGGTGATCTGGAGATCAGACAGGATGAGCAGCAGGGCCCAACCGATGAAGAACCATTTCAGCGCTTTCCACATAGGGTTACTCGAAACAGATCTCGATGGTGGCACGACCGTAATCTGATTCGAATGGCATCATGATCTTGGTGCCGTCGGCGCGATGGGTGATGGTGTGATTGGGGCCGGAGACGATGATGGGGGTCGCCATGTCGAACTCATACCCCTTCTCCCCCAGCATGCGCTTGGCGCCGCCAGTCACCATGTTGGTGATCTCGCCCACCATGTCGGTCACTTCTTCATTGATGGTGGCCGGAGCCTCGCCCAGCATCCGGCGCATGATCTCCAGCGCCAGCCCCTTCTCGAAGCTGATGGAGAGCGAGCCACGGGTCTGCGGGCCGACCATGCCGATGAGGCCAGAGACATCGCCGCGCGCCAGCTCGTCCATCTTGCGTTTGGGTTTGCCCGGCTTGAGCTCGAGCTGTGCCATGGTGGAGAGCACATTGAGCAGGGAGAGCAGGAACGGGTTTACAAAATCAGCCTTCATGTTGACTTCCTACGGTGGGCGTACAGCGAGCACATTGGCCATGTGCCTCTATTGTCTTATTGGTAATAGTAAAGCCATGCAAGTGGGCTTGCTCGGAAAACGCGCCATCGATCGCCGCGTCATGCAACTCGACCACCTCGCCACACCGATCGCAGATGAGCAGTTGCATCGGGTGGGCATGATCGAAGTGACAGCAGAAAATGAAGGCGTTGAGCGACTCCACCTTGTGGGCAAAGCCCTGTTCGAGCAGAAAATCCAATGCCCGATAAACGGTCGGCGGCTTGGCATGGGCCTCGGTCTGCTGCAACTGGGCCAACAGATCATAGGCGCTGATGGCATTGCCGTGGGCAGCCAGCAGCCTGAATACCTGACGTCGGGTAGGGGTGAAGCGGATCCCGCGTTGTTCGCAGAGTCGTTCGGCTCGTTGTAAAAGTTGGTCTTGATTCATGATCACGCAATTACCCTTTTTATTAGCCGGATACTATCACAGGGCCTCGCATGGCGCGGCGACAAAATTCATTTTCTGGGGCTGCCTCACGTTGTGGTAAAATCCGCCCCCTTTGTTTAGCCAACCCGGATGATTTTTATGCAGGCGCAGCGTTTTTCCATCGCCCCCATGCTGGACTGGACCGATCGGCATTGCCGTTATTTCCATCGTCTGATGACTCGCCAGACCTTGCTTTATACCGAAATGGTGACCACCGGTGCCATCATCCACGGCAAGGGAGATTATCTGGGTTACAGCGAGCAGGAGCACCCCATCTCCCTGCAGCTGGGTGGTAGCAATCCGGCCGATCTGGCGCGCTGTGCCAAGCTGGCCGAGGAGCGCGGCTATGACGAGGTGAACATCAACGTCGGCTGTCCCTCCGATCGAGTGCAGAATGGTCGCTTTGGTGCCTGCCTGATGGGTGAGCCCGCCCTGGTGGCTGACTGCGTCAAGGCGATGCGCGATGTGGTAGGCATACCGGTAACGGTGAAGACCCGCATCGGCATCGACGATCAGGACTCCTACGAATTTCTGCAGGCCTTCATCGAACAGGTTCGTGACGCCGGTTGCGACACCTTCATCGTCCATGCCCGCAAGGCGTGGCTGAGCGGCCTGAGCCCCAAGGAAAACCGCGAGATCCCGCCGCTCGATTATCCCCGTGTCTATCGGGTCAAGCAGGATTACCCGGAGCTGACCATCGCCATCAACGGCGGCGTCACCTCCATGGAGCAGACTCTCGAGCACCTGCAGCACCTGGATGGTGTCATGATGGGGCGCGAAGCCTATCAGAATCCCTACATTCTGGCGCAGGTGGATAACCTGGTGTTCGGCCAGAACAATGCCGTGCCGAGCCGCCACGAGGTGGTGCGGATGATGCTGCCCTATATCGAGCAGGAGCTGGCCAAGGGTAACTATCTCTCCCACATGACCCGCCACATGCTGGGGCTGTTCCAGAACATGCAGGGAGCTCGCGCCTGGCGCCGTCACCTGAGTGAAAACGCCTGCAAGCCGGGAGCGGATATCCAGGTGGTGCTGGATACCATGGCCAAGGTGCCGGAATTCGCCACCACGGAGGCGGCGGAGTAACCATGTACCGTTTCACCGGCTCCTGGCTGCACAAGGCCATCGTCCGGCTCTGCGCCGGCCTGCTTGCCATTCTGGGCATCAAACTCAGCGCCTTTTACTTCCTCGGCTTGCTCATCGTGCTGGGGCTGCATCGGGATCAGTTGCTCGGCTGAGTTAGCCCCACGTCGACCAATAAAAAAACCGGCAACACCCTGTGTTGCCGGTTTTTTATTGTCTCTTCAGCCTCGCTAATCGCCTTTGTCCACGAACTGCAGCTCGGGCGCTCTGGACGTCAGCACATCGGCGCAATAATCCCAGGTCGAGATGCGGTAGTGCTGCAGATCTTCGTCCAGGTGCAGACCATCCGACTCCTGATGGAACCAGCTGGCAAATCGGGACGGGGTGATGAGCTGGATCTGCTCCTCGATGGCATGGCTATCCTTGCCCTCCGCCAGATCGCAATCCTCCATCACTCGCACCGCAAAGATATGCCGAAAATAGACCCGACAGAGGATCTGCGGCGGCAGATCGATGCTGCGAGCCCTGCCCAGCATGATGGTAAGGGAGTCGCTCCAGATATCCTGATGAAGTTCGGCCACAACCAGGCCCGGGGGGAGTTGGCGGGACGGAGCCCAAGGTACGGCAACCTGCCGAATGGCATTTTTCTGTTCCATCATCCACCTCACTACGGCGCACGCCATATCTTGAGTGTATCTGAAACAATTTCCGCTGACGATGGCAATAAAAAACCCGGCTGGCGCCGGGTTTTTGGGGATTACTTGACGGCGTCTTTGAGCGCCTTGCCTGCCACAAAGGACGGCACATTCGCGGCTGCAATCTGGATCTCTTTACCAGTTTGCGGATTGCGACCGGTACGGCCAGCACGATGGTTCACCTTGAAGGTGCCAAAACCCACCAACTGCACAGCATCACCTTCTTTCAGGCTCTGGGTAATACCATTGATGATCTCTTCCAGAGCGACTTTGGCCTGAGCTTTGCTCAGATCTGCTTTGGCTGCAATTGCATCGACAAGTTGAGCTTTGTTCATAACATTTCCTTTATGATCGGGCATTTAGCACCGGGCCACTCTATTCAAAAAAAAACACTCAGGCAAAGGCTTTATCAGCCGGATTGGCTTGAATGCTGGGGTTTTCATCAAGATCTGCGGAAATAGTCACATATCTCGCCCCTTCGTGATCGTAATTGACGGGAAGAGGAGAGCAAATGATGGTGCCTTGTAACCAAAACGCCACCCGGTGTAACAATATCCCCATGCCCCTATTGACGGTCAACTGGATTTTCCCTAAATAGCTGTTCCGAATAGTAGATCACCGGAGGAAGGGAACTCAGTCCAGTTTGTGCGATCTGATTAGTCGCTAAACAAAACAAGCCACACCCAAAGGACTGAGTTGATGCCTATCCTACCACCTCTGCCACGACCACAACGGCGCCGCATTCACAAAATCATCCATGCCACCCGTGATAAAGGACATGCTCGTCGCTTGATGGCCATCTTGCTGTTACATGAAGGACGCACGATCACCGATGTTCATCACCTTACCGGCGCTGCGCGCTCGACCATCGGTCGTTGGCTTCGGTGGTATCGAGATGAAGGCATAGATGCGCTAGGGAAGGTGCGAATAAGCGGGGAAATTCTTCTCGGCTGACTCAGTCATTTCATTTCTTCATGTTTGAGCCGA
>NZ_JAPCIV010000024.1:0-85565 GCF_027707585.1 Aeromonas sp. QDB39
CTACACGCCGAAACAGCGTCTGGCACAGGCCGCATGACCTCTACTTTTGAATGCCCCTAAAAATGGGGGGATTACCAAAGAATGCCACTTTCAATTGGAATTGAGCTAACTAATACACCTGCTATCAATGATGACACCGGAATGACGACAGATAAGGAATCATCAAAGCCCGCCTCAGTTTCAAGTCCATTTGAAGGTTCATCAGCAAGAGTTGTTTCACCTCGGCAGAAGATGCCACTTTCAATAGAATCAGAACTAACTTATACATCTGCTATTAATTGTCACCAGTCTCTTATCATAGATGCTCCACTTGTTGATTGCATATTTATCGATACTGAAACAACAAGCCTTAATGAACCAGAAATTATCGAGTTGTGTTTACGCTCCGTAGATGGGATTGTTTATCATAAACGCTTTAAGCCATATAAACAAATCAGCGACAAAGCATATCAAGTTCATAAAATATCTGAGATTGATTTGATTGATGCACCTAGATATGAACAAGAGGAGGAAAATATACTCTCTCTGCTGAGTGGGAAAAAGTTGATTTCTTATAATGTCGCATTCGATTGCAAAGCAATGAGAATTAGTTCAAAAAATCCTTTGCTAACAGAAAAATACAGGCAGATAGAAAATAATAGCATTTGCTTAATGGATGCCATTCGTTCAAAGTTGAAGCGTTTCAAATCGATATCTTTGGTAGATGCCTGCACTCAGTTTGAAACCACACTTTTACCTGCACATTCCGCTGTTAATGACACGAACATGCTGATGGATTTATATATCAAGTTTCGACAATTACTGATAGCTAATCCTAGTGAATGGTTGCCTTCGTTTTTTGATATTAATTTTTACAACTTGACTCATTGTGAACGAAACAAATCAATTCCTTTTTGGATATCGAAAGACGAACAAAGACAAGCACTTTATCGACCCCATACGAGTGGTGGCGTAGGAAAAGTTGCTGAAATCGGTGATAAGTTGAAACGTGAACTTTCGCAATGGGCTAGCGCTGAATTTGTACTCCAAGATACTGATGAGGGGTTACCTCTAATACTCGTCAATTTTATTAGTGAGTCAGAATTAAAGAGCGAGCTTGAGCAGGAGCGAGAAAAATACACAAAAACGTTGCGTGAGCAGTTATTAAGTGCCAAAGCTGCAAAAAATGGAAAGCTAAGGTTGGTATTTAAAGAGTACAACTATAACCGCCGTTACTTGGGAAATAATCATTTTAAAACGGATGCCGAGCTGTATCAGTGTAAGTATTCGATGGGCGATACTCTTTACCTTGATCCGATAAAAGACCTTGATAGTTTTAATCTTATGGATATTGTTTTCAAAAATAAATTTGGTGAAGACTATGGTAGGTTACTTAATCTCACACAAGCTTGGACGAGAGTCTTTGGTTTGTTAGTGCAGGGCTATCGAGCGGAAGTGCTAATTCTTGATGACAATAAATTTAATACAAAGGTTGATGTTTATCTGTTCAAAGATTAGGTGATATATTCATGAAACTTTATAAATTTCAAACCGTAAATGATTATTCAATAAAAGCACTGGCTTACTATCGTTTGTACTTTTCAACACCGATCAAATTGAACGACCCGACAGAAGGTATGTTTCGTCTGCTCGATCATATTCCTCCTGATTTTTATATCCCAGATATTTCAGAACTGAAAAATACAGGAATTCTTTCTATGGCGTCAGGAGAACACTCTTCAATTGAAGAATCACCATTTATGTGGGCTCACTATGGTAATGCCCTTAAAGGTTTTTGCCTAGTGTTTGATTCCGATAAATTCATAGATGGCATTGAAGATGATGTTGAAAAATTTCACCGTGTAAATTATCAAACACATGGGCCATTGCTGTCCAGCGACAACTTGATAAACGAATCATGGGGATTAGAAAATCTTCCTGGCGTCGAATTTAAATTCCAAAACTTACAGCGCATCTATGATGTGTGTTTTTTTAACAAACCTTCTTCTTTTAAAGATGAACAAGAGTTTCGTTTTATTGCCAAATGTTCTGGTGAAAAGCCATATGATCCTGATTCATTAGTCAGGGTCATTATTGGCGAAAAAATAGGCAGTGATGACCATGTTAAATTGCTTCAAGTTCTATGGGCGTTAGGTATTGAACATAAAATAAGCTATGCAAAGGCAAATAGAAATAGCTTTAAAGTCCACATCACATGAGTCTGCCTGCTGGACTCTTTGGCCCCCACCCAGAGCGGGAGCATGAGTATATTGTCGCGGTGCGTTATTGTCCGAGGGGCAGTTTTGGCCGCCCTGGGGGTAGAGATTGATTGCAAGTTGACTGCGGGGGTGGTCTTTTGGTGCCTTTCTATGTCAACTGCATTTTAGTAAAATGTTCTCGCACGAACCTGGATCACAGCCCTCATGCACTTTTCACCTAACTGAGTCAGAAGCGCGGTATGAAAGAAAAAATCATCGACATAGATAACACTGTGTTCTTTAGCTATGAAAACATGCTCACCCGATTCAAACGCGCTAAAAGCGAGGATACCCTCGACACTATGTACCGAGGTGCCGTCAAAAAAGCTACTGACCATCTACAGGGTAGGGAGCTGTTCCATGCGCAGATCGCAATCGAGAAAGCCCTGAACCAATGCCAGCAGGATTTCGACACTTCACTGCATGGGATGACCAGAAAAGTAAACCACGCATTGAAGCAAGCCGAGCCCTGCAAGCAGTACAACCCAGAAGACGAAATGAGGCGATTGCTCTCCGACCTAGGCTGATGTTGACCAGGATGACTAATCTCCCCACTGAATGAAACACCTAAAGGCGCTGATACGTCAGCCTTGGATAGCTAGCCTAGTGATGGCATAAAAAAATCGTACACACCATAATACATAGCATGTACGATTCTGTGCTTACAGCAAAGCCAGTAGTGGCGTGGGGTTCACTCACTCACTAGACAAGATACATAGTTTTCACTATATACTCCAGGAAGGCGCTTTTTTATATGGGCAACCGGGCTGTGGCTGCCTCAGTTGATCCCTTCCGAGCTGAAGAAGGTCGCCTTGTCGGCGATGAAACGGATCTTGATGTTCTTGCCCTCGTCACCCCAGATGCAGCTGGTGGTCCCCAGTGCATCGTCACAACGCTCGGCCTTGCCGAGGATGCTGCTCGCCTCGGCGTAGCTGATCCCCATCTTGAGCTTGTCGTAGTTTTCACGGTTGAGCTTGCCGCAACCGGTCAGCAGCAGGGCAATCAGCCCGCCAAGCAAAATATGTTTCATCTGGTTCTCCTCTGCATGGTGTCCAGAGCCTACCAGCTCGGCCACCCCGCTGGCCAGTCACCCGCCGGGCAGCTGTGGCCCGCAGCCGGCCGTTACCAGCTGCGCACCGGCCCGGTGTCGAGGTGAACGAAGTTGTCGCTCGGGTAGTAACCGACGCCGCCCACCTTGAGATGGAGCGCCGCCTTGCGCAGGTGCGCCAGCTGAACTCCGGGAATGCGCACATCCACCGCCTGCCCCAGGGTATGGTAGCTGTGCTTGGCCACGGCGCGGCTGCGGCTGCGCTTCTGGCGATTGGTCACGGGGGAGCGATAGCCCGAGATGAGCTGGATTTCGCCGTGGCGACCCAGCTTGTGCTGCAGCAGGTAGAGCTGGTCGAACAGCTTGCGGTCGATGTTGAACACTTCGTTGCGACGGTAGTCGCGAAAGATGTGGTTGAGCTCGGCCAGCCCGTCTTTCAGGTAGCGGCCGTCTTCCCAATAGCTGGCGCGTACCCGCTCGCCGGTATTGAGATTGAAGAAACTGAGTTCACGTCCTGCCGTACTGCGGCTCGCCGTGGCGGGGAAGGACAACAGCGAGCCCCCCAGCAGGCAACCGGCACCCAGCAGCAGGCGACGTCGGCTTATCTCTTGATCAAGCATCCCTTGTCCGTCCATCGCTATGTTGAGGTGAAACCGTTGAATGAATTTGATACAGGCGCTTGAAACTACCCGCCGCGCCGGCCGCTGTCAAACCGCAAGGGGCCATGAAAAAGCCCGGCGCAGGCCGGGCTTTTCACTCTGTGGCGAGGATCACAGCAAGCGACTCTGGTAGCTGACTCGATCAAATCCATAGATGTCGTTGCGCAGTTGCTGACGTCCATCCTCGTCGATCCAGCTGCTCCAGTAGACGGTGAACACCGGGATCGGGGTGGTCAGTGGCAGCCACTTGGTCTGGGTCTCTTTCAGGATGCTGGCCACCTTGTCCGGTTGATAGCGGGAGTCCGCCAGCAGCAGCTCGGCCAGATCGTCGGCATGCTCCACCCGGATGCAACCTGAGCTGAAGGCACGCGCGCCCTGCTCGAACAGCGCCTTGCGCGGGGTGGAGTGCAGGTAGATGGCCTCGTTGTTGGGCAGATAGAACTTGTAGCGGCCCAGTGCGTTGTGATCGCCCGGCTTTTGCCGCAGCCGGTAGGGGAAGCCGGACGCCAGCGCCTGCTGCCAGCCCTCTTCGGTGAACTGTACCGGATTGCCCTCGCCGTCGATCACCTCGAACTGCTCGCGATTGAGGTAGGCGGGATCCCGTCCCAGCTTAGGCAGAATGTCCTTGCTCAGGATGGAGCGCGGCACGTGCCAGGCCGGGTTCAGCACGATGGAGCGGATCTCGCTGGCAAGGATCGGGGTCGCCCGCTGCTCCTTGCCCACGATCACCCGGCTGGTGAATACCTCGTTACCGGATTCCACCACGCTCAGCCGATAGTCGGGGATGTTGACCAGCACGTAGCGGGCGCCGGAGAGCTGATCCACCAGATCGCGGCGCCACAGGTTGCGCAGCAGCAGGCTGGCGCGCACCTCGGGCCCGGTATTGAGCCAGCTGCGGGTCTGCCGGCCTATGATGCCGTCGGCGGTCAGGCCGTGGCGGCGCTGGAACTGTTTGACGGCCTGCAGGGTCTCGGCGTCGTAGGTGGCGTCATCATGGCGCGGGGCAGTGTCGCCCAGCTCGTTGAGGATGGAGCGGATCTGGCCCAGCTCCGGGGAGACTTCACCGGCCCGCAGGGTCGGCATGGTCAGGGTCGGCCACTTCTTGGCCATGGGCAGCGCCAGCAGCTTGCGCACTTCCTCGCGCACCGCGTCATATTCCGCGACCTGGGGTCTGAGCTGCCTGACCTGCTCCAGCAGGTTGTCGCCGGCCGGCTCGTGGGCCAGCGGCTTGTTGAGGTTGAGCTTGAGGGTCTGCATCTGCTCGCGGGAGACCAGATCCATGGCCCGCCACGCCTGCTGGAACCGGGCCAGCTTGCCGAACGCCTCGTCATAGAGGGCGCCACGCTGATCCGCCGGCTTGGCCTGCAGCTTCTTCCAGAGCGTGTAAAAATCCGGGTGCAACTGGGCCAGCACGGCTTCCTGCAGTTGCAGCTCCAGCTCACGCCTGGCTTGCTCCGCGGTGCTGTTCTGATACCAGTCGTGCTGCATCGCAGCATTGCTTACCACCACCTGGCCCTCGCTGGCCTGTACCATGGCCGCCGGCCAGCAGCCCAGCCAGATCAGGTTTGCCAATGCCAGCCAATACTTCTTCCCCATGCTTACCTCAAGATCGGTTCACTTCAGCCTGTCAGACCCGGCGGTCAAGGCGCTCATGATGCGTGAATGCCCGCGACTTTACTAGCTGGTGGGCGCGTAGCGCCGCCAGATAATGTCATACTCATTTGTTGCTTTAAATTCAGCCAGTTCGCGATTGAACGCACTGACAAATTCGGGTGACAGCCGCTTCTTGCTGAACATGAAGAAGGTCGGCGCTTCATATACGGCCATGGTGTGGGGGACGATCAGATCGCTCAGCCCCTCCTCCTTCAGGCCCCAGGGGGTGGCCAGCACATCGCCGAGAAAGCCGTCGATGCGCCCCAGCACCAGCTTGCCATAGTTTTGCTCGTCATTGACCACGCTCACCTGGGCGGCATAACGGCGCAGCAACTCGCTGATCTCGGCCCCATAGTAGTAGTCCTTGGTGATGCCCAGGGTATGGCCGCTGGCCAGCCAGCTGGCCAGATCGGTTTCGGGGTAGGAGGATGACTTGCGGATCCAGAGCGCGCTGCGGCCCGGATTGTAGGCATCGGAGAACCAGGCATAGCGGGCGCGGTCCTCATTGAAATAGGCCTCCATGGCGATGTCGACCGAGCCCAGCGACAGACCGTGCAGCACTCGCTTCCAGGGCATCTCCACATAGCTGGCCTTGCAGTCGAGCCGCTTGAGCATGGCGGTGAGCGCCTCGACAGCAAAGCCCCGCAGCTCCTTCTGCCCGGCCGCCGTGGCGGCGTAATAGTGATAAGGCGGCCAGTTGTCAAAACCGACCCGCAAGGGCGAGGGACACAGACTGTTTGCCGAGGCCAGCGGCGCCAGCAAGCAGAGCATCCAGCAGCAGAGTTTCAGCTTCATGGGTCATCCTTGACTGCGTGATACGCCATCATAAATCGGCCTAGGCAAAATGGCGACAGATCCTGCCACAGCGATGCAGGCTCCCGACCGCGTGAGCGGTGCCCTCATTTATGCTTGTCGGAGCCGGGCCTGAAATGCCCCCGGCCTGCGCCGGATCTCCGGCTCGCCAGGGCAGGTAAAATACGGGAACAGCAACATTTGGAACACCGGCCGAAAAGGGGTTAATATGTGACCAAATATATTTTTGTGATCCACTATGCTTTTTTTGCAATTGGATTAGCATATGCGCGAAATCAGCCTACAAACCGTGAGGCGCAGAGAGTGATATGACGTACAAAAAGTTTGGTTTTCTGACCGCCATCATGGCGCTGAGTGGTTTCTACCTTTATACCCTTTACCTGGCCGCCCACCCCAACGTGAGCCTGGCCTACAAGCTCTATTACCTGGAAGGCAAGACCCGCTTCTGGGAGCACAACTCCAGCATGACCTATCAGCCTGGCAACGAGCTCAATCTGACCAAGCCGAGCCGTTTCCTCTCCAGCGAAGGCTGGGCCAAGAAACCGAGCGCGGACGGCACCGAACTGAGCGGCCAGGGTGGCCTCTACTTCGTGCTGCCCAAGCAACAGGCACAGCCGGAACAGCTGACCATCCAGGCCCGGGTCAACAGCCCGCAGGCCGGTGCTCTGCTCAAGGTGGCACTGGGCCACGATTTCACCACCACCGTCAAGCTGGCCAAGGCCGGCATCAACGAGATCCGTCTCAGCCTGCCGGGCGAGTCGCTGACCTCGGACCCCAAGCGTCCCAACTTTCTGGCGCTCTCCGCCCCGACGCCGCTCAATGTCCAGTCGGTGCGCTTGACCGTCGCCCAATAAGACGTATTCTCCAATACGCTGTTTTATAAAATAATTTTCCAAATAAGGAAGTTTTCATGTCGCATGCCGATTTTCGACTCTCTCTGATCGTTCCCGTTTACAACGAGGAAGAGAGCATAGATGCCTTCATCAACGCGATAGATAACGAACTGGCGCCGCTCAAGGATCAGCTGGAAATTGTATTCGTCAACGACGGCAGCCGCGACCGCACCCGTGAAGTCGTCGAGCAGGCCATCGCCCGCGACCCACGCGTCACCCTGGTCAACCTGGCCCGCAACTTCGGCAAGGAAGCAGCCATGACCGCCGGCCTGCATCACGCCAAGGGTGATGCCGTGGTGCCGATGGACGTGGATCTGCAGGATCCGCCCGCGCTCATTCTCGAATTCGTCAAGCTGTGGCAGACCGGCGACTACGACACCGTCTACGGCATCCGCGTGGATCGCAGCGCCGACACCCCGATGAAACGCCTCACCGCCGGTGGCTTCTACCGCTTCTTCAACGCCCTCTCCACCAGCACCAAGCTGCCGGAGAACGCCGGCGACTTCCGCCTGATCGACCGCAAGGTGGTCGAGGCGATCAAGCAGCTGCCGGAGCGCAACCGCTTCATGAAGGGGCTGTTCGCCTGGGCCGGTTTCCGTGCCGTCGGCGTGCCCTACGAGCGCCCCGCCCGCCACGCCGGCGAGACCAAATTCAACTACTGGAAGCTGTGGAACTTCGCCCTCGACGGCCTGATGAGCTTCTCCAGCTGGCCGCTGCGGGTATGGAGCTACGTCGGCGTCGGCGTCTCCTTCGTCGCCTTCCTCTACATTCTCAAGATCGTCACTCAGGTGGTCTTCTTCGGCATCGACGTGCCGGGTTACGCCTCCCTGATGTCGGTGGTGCTGTTCCTCGGCGGTATCCAGCTGCTGTCGCTCGGTATCATCGGTGAGTACATCGGCCGCATGTTCGTGGAAGTGAAGCAGCGCCCTGTCTACCTCATCGAAGGGGTGTACGGCCAGTATGCCAAGCAGGATGAAGAGCCGAAGCAGGACGCCGCCACCGGCAGCAAGAAGAGCGCCGGCAAGAAGGCTGCTGCTGCGAAAGCCGCTGATGACCAGCAGGAGCAGGCGTCTCAATGATCTCCCGCGAGGAATTCTGGCGGCTGGTACGTTTCGGGTTTGTCGGCGGGGGGGCCACCCTCGTCGATCTGGGCACCTCCATCACCCTGTTTCACACCTGGCCCACCATCTCGGAGCACCTGGTGACGACGCTGGCCTTTGCCATCGCCTTCTGGTTCTCCTTCTTCGGTCACCGTTACATCACCTTCCAGAAGCAGGGTGCCGCCAGCAAGTTCTTGCTGGTTGCCCTCTTCTCGCTGGCGGTGCGTAACCTGATATTGAGCGGTCTGCTGTTTGCGGGTCTTTCCGGTCTGTTGCCGGTGGTGATCGCCACCCTGACGGTCACCGTGCTCACCTACCTCCTCTCCAGGATCTGGGTATTTGCCTGATGAATGACATGACTACCTCCATCACCCCTGACAATGCGGGCCCCTATCGCCCGTCACTGGCCATCAGCAGCCGTGACTGGCTGATGATCATCGCCGCCTTCGTGCTGAGCCGGGCCGCCCTCTACGGCATGGGCTATTTCGGCGTGCAGCTCTACGGCTCCCCCGACATAGGCCCGCTGCAGGCCTATTGCCAGTTCGACTGCGTCTGGTTCCAGCGCATCATCGAGAACGGCTACGATCTCTACCCGCGCTGGCTGAGCAAGGGCAATGCGGCCAACTGGGCCTTCATGCCGCTCTACCCGATGATCTCAGGCACCATCTCCAACCTGCTCAACGTCGAGAGTCTGATCGGCCTGATGCTGGTGGCCAACCTGGCGTTCTTCATCAGCCTGCCGTTGATGCTGCTGGTGCTGCGTCAGCTCAAGCTGGGTGACGACACCGCCCGCTTCGGCGTCTGGCTGCTCGCCTTCTCCCCCTTCTCCGCCTACTTTGTCTCCGGCTATACCGAGTCGATGTTCATGGCGCTGATGCTGGGGATGTTCCTGTTCGCCTATCGCCAGCAGTGGCTGATGGTGGCGCTGCTCGGCGTGTTCATCTCCGCCACCCGCAACCTGGGGGTGATGATGGTGTTCCCGGTGCTGATCCTGGCGCTGCAGGCCTACGGCTGGCGCGAGTTCTTCCGCTTTACCGAGCGCGCCTTCAAGGTGGTGTTCACCCTCTGGATGATCCCGCTCGGCCTGTTCGCCTACATGTTCTACCTCTATCACCTCACCGGTGACGCGCTGGCGTTCAAGCACATCCAGGTGGCCTGGGGCCGTTACATGGACAGCCCGCTGGACTGGTGGCTGAGCGGCTTCGAGCTGGGCGGACGTAAATCCTACCTCTCCATCATGGTGATGTTTGGCTGGGCTCTGAACCTCTATCTGTTCAGCCAGAAGCGCTGGGCCGAGGCGACCCTGATGTTCATCTGCTGCACCATTCCGCTGATGACAGGGCTCAACGCCATGCCGCGCTACATGTTCGGCCTCTATCCGACCATGCTGGCGATCATCCTGCTGACTCATCGCTGGCCGGCCATTCGCCCGGCCGTGCTCTGCCTGAGCGGCATGGTGGCCTCCTTCATCGCGGTGGCCTTCGTCAACTTCAAGTTCTTCACCGTGTGACGAAAGTGGTAATGCAACAAGCCGGTCTATCGACCGGCTTTTTTATGGGCGCGACACCCCGCTCACACTTTTCCATTCTTGAAAACGTAACCATTTGAACTGATGTCACAAATCGACGGTTTGCCTGTCCAAGCCCGCCCTCATGCCTCCTAGAATGAGCCCCATTGACGGCAATCTGGTCCGCTTAACCCCAGCAAGGAATGGCTTATGCGTCGCACTCTCTCGGTTTCTTCCCTCTGGCTCGCCCTGCTGGCCAGCCCCCTCTTCCTCCATCAGGCCATGGCCGCCGAGGTACGCCTCTACGTGGATGACCAGCCGGTCGGCGCGCCGCTGACGCTGGACAAGGGGGCGGTGCAGATGACCCATCCGCTCACCAAGGGGAGCCACCAGATCCGCATCAGCGACGCAGGCAACAGCTGCGGCACCAGCTTCGGCCCGAGCGAGGTCAAACCGCTCCCCTTCGGCACCGCCCAGCCCATGGACAAGTGCAGCAAGGGGCAGCACTTCAACCTGCGGGTGATGCTGGCGGGGGATTATCAGTTCACCTTCAACCCGGATACTCCCAGCCTCAAGGTGCTGCGAGCCACCAAGAAGAGTGAGTTCAAACGCCAGCCGCCAGCGGAGCCCTGCATCAGCTGGGATGGCGGCCCGGTTACCGTATCCCTGAAAGGCGTCTGGCCCGACGGCACCCAGCTGCGGGACGCCTACTCCGGCCAGCAAGGGGTGGTCAAGGGCGGCAAGCTGACCCTGACGCCGAGTAAAGAGAGCGGCGGCCTGCTGCTGCTCGAGCCAGTCAAGGCGGCCACCGCGGCCCCCTTCAGCTGGGATCAGGCGAGCGTCTATTTCCTGCTGACCGACCGCTTCAACAACGGCGATCCCGCCAACGACCACAGCTTCGGGCGCCAAAAGGACGGTCAGGATGAAGTGGCCACCTGGCACGGCGGCGACTTCAAGGGGTTGACTGCCAAGCTCGACTACATCAAGCAGCTTGGCATCAACGCCATCTGGATCACCCCCATGGTGGAGCAGGTGCACGGCTTCATCGGCGGTGGCGAGCAGGGCAACTTCCCCTTCTACGCCTATCACGGCTACTGGGCGCTCGACTTCACCAAGATAGATCCCAACTACGGCGACGAGGAGAGCCTCAAGACCCTGGTGGACGAGGCCCACAAGCGCGGCATGCGCATCATCCTCGACGTGGTGATGAACCACGCCGGCTACGCCACCCTCGCCGACCTGCAAGATCTGGGGCTCACCGACCTCACCCAGAACACCGGCAAACTGCCGGCCCGCTGGAACCAGTGGCGCCCGAGCGGCGGCCTCAACTGGCATGGCTACAACCAGTTCATCGACTACCAGTCGCCGAAGTGGGACCAGTGGTGGAGCGGTGACTGGGTGCGGGCTGGCCTGCCCGGCTACCCGCAGCCCGGCACCGACGACGTCACCGGCTCGGTGGCGGGGCTGCCGGACTTCCTCACCGAATCAACCAAGCCGGTGGGGCTGCCGCCGCTGCTGACGGCGAAAAAAGATACCAAAGCCAAGCCGCTGCCCAACGCTACCGTGAGCGACTATCTCATCACCTGGCACACCGACTGGGTGCGCCGCTTTGGCATCGACGGTTTTCGGGCCGACACCGTCAAGCATCTGGAGCCCGAGGTGTGGGCAAAGCTAAAACAGGCGGGCACTGCCGCACTCAAGGAGTGGAAGGCAGCCAACTCGGCCAAGAAGCTCGACGACCTCCCCTTCTACATGGTGGGTGAGGTGTGGGATCACGGGGTTGCCAAGGATTTCTGGTACCGACACGGCTTCGATTCGCTGATCAACTTCGACTACCAGCGCGAGTTCGCCCTGCCCCAGGCCCAGTGTCTGGCCAGCGCCGAGCCCACCTATGCCAGCTACGCCAGCCGCATCAATCAGGATCCCGAGTTCAACGTGCTGAGCTACATCAGCTCCCACGACACCAAGCTGTTCTTCGGCGACTATCAGGACGTGCCGTTGCAGCGCCGGGTCGCCAGCAGCTTCATGCTGCTGCCGGGCGGCATCCAGATCTACTACGGCGATGAGTCCGGCCGCGGGCTCGCCAAAGATGGCGGCGTGTTCGATCAGGCGCTGCGTTCCGACATGAACTGGCAGGAGCTGGCCAGCGGCGAGAAGGCCGAGCTGGTCAAGCACTGGCAGCGGCTCGGCCAGTTCCGCGCCGCCCACCCGGCCGTGGCGGCGGGCAGCCACAAGAAACTGGCCGACAGCCCCTATGCCTTTGTGCGGGAGAAGGGAGATGACAAGGTGGTGGTGGTGTTCGCCGGCCGCCAGCCGTAATCCAGCTTAAGGAATCAAACCCAAACAGAGAGGGGAGCCAGTGGCTCCCCTCTCTGTTTACACAAGCTGTTTACAGCGGTTATGCCCGCGGGTTCACTGCGGCTGATGAGCGGCCGCCGGCCACTGCAGACGCGCCTTGACCAGGGTCTGCTGCCACAGCGGCCAAGCCAGCAGCGCCTGCTGATAGGCACCCGCCTGCCCCGGCAGCTGGATGCCGTAGCTCGCCAGCCGGTAGGCCATCACCGCATAGAAGGCATCGAGGATCCCCGCCTCGCCAAAATAGAATGGCCCCCGCGCCTGGGACCAGATGGTCTGCAGCCGGGCCAGCTCGCCAATGGCTTCCACCGGCGGTTCGCTACGGGTCGGGGCACCGAGGAAGAAGGGCAGCAGGGTACGGATTTGGCGAAAACCGGCGTGCAACTCGGCGCAGAGACTGCGGGCCAGCGCCCGCTCGGCTCGCGCTTCGGGATAGAGCCGGCGCGCGGGGCAGAGCTCGTGCAGGTACTCGGCGATGGCCAGCGAGTCGTGTATCCGCACACCGTCATGATCGAGCCAGGGCACCAGGCCGGCGGGGGCCAGCCGCTTGAGCCGCTGCAGCTCCTTGGCATCCTCCAGGTCGAACACCTGCTCCTGCCACTCCAGCCCGCTCATGGCCAGCACCAGCGCCGCCCGCATCGCCCAGGTGGAGCCGGTGCCCACCGTCAATACCAGAGATCCCATCTATTGCCTCCTGCATGGGTTGTTCATGACCATCCCATCTGCCCCAATGGCACGACATCCGACGGCCGCTTCACATTTGCGCGCCGGCAGGTTTGACCCTCTCCGGGAGCGGTGCTAGTTTGATTTTCCAAAACAATCAGTTAGCAACAATGTGAGCAATGGACAGCCAATTTACCATCGTCATCGCAGATGACCACCCCCTGTTTCGGGGCGCCCTCTATCAAGCGGTGCACATGGCCATCGACGATGCCCAGCTGCTGGAAGCGGACTCCATCGACAGCCTGGCCCACCTGCTGGGTGAGCACCCGGAAGTCGACCTGCTGCTGCTCGATCTCAAGATGCCGGGGGCCAACGGCTTCTCCGGTCTCGCCCACCTGCGCGGCCAGTATCCCGACCTGCCTATCGTGGTGGTATCGGCTTCGGAAGAGCCCGCCATCATCCAGCAGGTGCTGCGCCTTGGCGCGCTCGGCTTCATCCCCAAATCGGCGCCGATGAAAGAGCTGGTCAACGCCCTCAATACGGTGATCGGGGGTGACAACTGGGTGCCGGCCGGCATCTCGCTCCACCCCGAGCCCTGTGAGGGCACCGATTTTGCCAGCAAGCTGGCCAGCCTCACCCCCCAGCAGTACAAGGTGCTGGTGATGCTGCGCGACGGCAGCCTCAACAAGCAGATCGCCTGGGAGCTCAACGTCTCCGAGGCCACCATCAAGGCCCACATCACTGCCATTTTCCGCAAACTGGGCGTCAAGAACCGCACCCAGGCGGTCATCGCCCTGCAGCAGATGGATATCAAGGACGACTAAACCCGCCTCATTCCCTCTTGCAAGCCGATTCGCCGCTCGACAAATAGCACGGTCGTACTTTATGCTGCTCCGGTCAATGAAGGAGAGTGCGATGAGCAAGGGCCGGCTGACCCGCGACAACATTTTGCAGACTGCGTTCGAGCAGGCGAGCCAGCAGGGGCTGGAGAGCCTCACCATCGGCTCCCTTGCCAGCGCCTGCGAGATGTCGAAAAGCGGCCTGTTCGCCCACTTCCAGTCCCGCGACAACCTGCAGATCGCCGTGCTGGAGTACGCCGCCGAGGTGTTCCGGGAGCGGGTGATCCAGCCGGTGCGCCAGCAACAGCACGGCAGCCAGCGAGCGAAGCTGACGGCCCTGCTGCAGGCCTGGCTGGCCTGGAACCAGTGCTTCGCCGGCCGCTGCATGTTCCTCGACGCCTGGACCTCGGCCCAGGAGGGGGAGGTGCAGCAGGCCGCCCGCCAGCTGGTGCGCTTCTGGCTCGACTACCTGGCCCGTCAGGTGGTGCAGGGACAGAGCGAGGGCGAGTGGCGCAGCGACATGGATCCCTGGCGCGCCGTCTATCGCCTCTATGGCCTCTATCTGGCGGATCAGGTGTTCAATGCCCTCGATCTGTGTCAGGATCCGGCCCGCCACTTCTGGCCAGAAGTGGAGTTGTTGCTGGATGGCTGGTGCTGATGGATTGACCTCTCTTTTTTAAAACCGACAAAAAAGCACGACCGTTCGCACATAAAAACCACAGGATGACCATGAGCAGCAAGATCTACTTCAACACCCGCCGCTTCAGCCCGAGCAAATGGTTGCTTGGCCTTGGCACCCGCTTGCATCACACCCTGGCCCCCGCTCATGCCAAGCGCACCGCCAGCAAGCTGCTGCTCACCCCCCAGCGCAACCAGCGGGATGACACGGCGCCGGCCGGACTGGTCAAACAGGCCGTGCACACCAGCGAAGGCACCCTGATGAGCTACCGGCTCGGCCAGGGGCCGGTCTGGCTGCTGATGCACGGCTGGTCAGGCAGCGCTGGCCAGTTCTACCCGCTGATGAGCCACATCGCCGCCCAGGGCTTCACGGCCATTGCCTACGATCACCCGGCCCACGGCCACAGCGCCGGCCATACCGGCCACCTGCCCCGCTTCGTGCGCGCCTTCGACGAACTGGTGGAAAAGATGACGGCCGAGTGCGGTCCGCTGCAGGGCGTCATCGCCCACAGCATGGGGGGCGCCGTCACCCTCTCCAGCCGCCGACGCGAGCTGGATGCCCTGCCGCTGCTGCTCATCTCGCCGGTGCTCGACTACGTGCCCCAGCTCTACGGCATGGTGGCGCGCTCCGGCTACTCCATCCGGCTGTTCGATGCGGTGGTCAAGGAGATTGAGCAGGAGTACCAGCACCCCTTGAGCACGGTCGACCCGCTGGGGCGGCTCGCCGGCCGCACGGGGCCCGCCATCATAGTGCACGACGAGGAGGACCGCTTCGCCCCGCACGGCGATTCCCAGCGCGCCACTCAGGATGGCCGCACCCGGCTGGTGAGCACCCGCGGCCTCGGCCACGGCCGCATCCTCGCCAGTGCCCCCGCATTCGCCGCGTTCGATCAGCTGAGCGCCGCTCGCCACGCCAACTGAACAGCCTCAAAAAGGGCCTGCAAAAAATGGTTGGCAGGCCTGTTTTTATATTTGATACAGCGTCTTATAGTTAAATTGCTCGGTGGCAACACCCCCAGTGGCATGCATAAGGCGCAGTATCATGGCCAAACCCAACACAGCTCTTCTGTTGACCGGTGGTGGTGCCCGCGCCGCCTATCAGGTCGGCGCCCTCAAGGCGATCGCCGAGTTCTATCCCCGCAATCTCGGCATTCCGTTTCCCATCCTGTGCGGCACCTCGGCCGGCGCCATCAATGTCACCGCGCTGGCCTGCTACGCCTCCTGCTTTCATCTGGGAGTGCGCAAGCTGGAGTGGGTCTGGCGCCGCTTCGAGACCCACCACATCTTTGACTTTCACCCAGGGCGCCTGTTGTGGCGGCTGATGTATGAGGGCTCGGCAGGGCTCATCAACCCCCACACCAACCACGCCTTTCACCTGTTCGACAACGCGCCGCTGCGCCGCCTGCTGGATCAGCTCATCGACTATCACCGCATCGATGACAACATCCTCTACGGCAGTCTGGAGGCGCTGGCCATCACCGCCTCCGACTACGACGACGGCCTCTCCACCACCTTCTTTCAGGGGCGAGCCGAGCACCTGCCGTGGGAGCGGGCCAGACGGCGCGGGCTGCGCACCCTGCTCACCTCGGATCACCTGCTCGCCTCCTCGGCGCTGCCGTTCGTCTTCCCGGCCACCCACATCGGCGACAAGTTCTACGGCGACGGCTCCATCCATCAGTTGAGCCCGCTCAGCCCCGCCATCCACCTGGGGGCGGAGCGGATCCTGCTGATCACCCTGGATCCGCCGGCGCACACGGCGCCCACCTTCCACCATGGCCACCTGACCAGCTCCAACATCGCCAGCCACCTGCTGGACACCGTCTTCACCGACACCCTCAACTCGGATCTGGAGCGGTTGTGGCGCATCAACCAGACCCTGGATCTCATCCCGGAGCGGGAGCGCAACCGGTTGAAACTCAAACGGGTGGAGACCTGCGTGCTCAAGCCGAGCCAGGATCTCGATCTGCTGGCACTGGCCTATCTGCGCAAGCTGCCGGTGCACCTGCGCCGCCTGCTGCGGGTACTGGGGGTGACGGGGGACGAGACCAGCAGCCTGGCCAGTTTCCTGATGTTCTATCCCGGCTACTGCCAGCAGCTGATCAAGCTGGGCTACCTGGACACCCTGAACGAGCGCCGGCGGGTCGAAGCGTTTCTGGGGATAGAGGAGATGGTACCGGTCGAAGCCTGAAATGGGCCCTTGAGGGTGGGCCGGCACGCCCACCAGCAAGCGGCTCACTCACCTTCGGCATGGATGAATACACATTAAGGGAGGGCTAACGCCCCTCCAGCAGGCGCTGCTCCGCCTGCTCCACCGCCACCCCATTGCCGAACAGCACCAGCCGATCCCCTGCCACCAGCACCAGATCAGGCTTGGGCTCCAGTCTAAGCTCGCCGCGCTGTACCTCCTTGATCCGCACCGTCTCCAGCGCCAGGGCCTGCACGCTGCGCCCCACCGCCCAGGCCTGCTCGTGCAGCAGCACGGGGTGCAGCCGTTCGAGCAGCTGGTCCGTCTCCAGATTGCCGGCGCTTTGATCCCCCCAGTAGAAACCGTGCAGAAAGCGGTACTGGCTGCTGCGCTCGTGCTCCATGCGCCGGATCACCCTGCCGATGGGGATGTCGCAGTTGAGCAGCAGGTGGGAGACCAGCATCAGGGCCCCCTCCTGGGATTCGGGGATCACCTCGAAGGCGCCCGCCCGCTTGAACGCCTCCAGAAAACTGTCATCCCGGGTGCGCACCAGCACCTTCACCTCCCCCGCCAGCTCCCTGATCAGCGCCAGCATGGCCTCCACCCGCTTGTGATCGTCAAAGGTGATGATCACCAGCCTGGCCCGCAGCAGGCCGGCGGCCAGCAGGATGTCGCGGCGGCTGGCATCGCCGAACGCCACCTGCTCCCCCGCCGACTTGGCCTCGCTCACCCGCTCCGGATCGAGATCCAGCGCCAGGAAGGGGATCTCCTCCTGCTTGAGAAAGCGGGCGCAGGTCTGGCCGGCCCGACCAAAGCCCGCGATGATCACGTGCTGGCTCTTGCTCAGGCCCGACTGGGCCACCTCGGAGCGGGTGAGCAGGGCCGGATCGGTGAGGGAGCGGGCCAGATGATGGGCCTGCAGCACCAGCCATGGCGTCATGGCGATGGAGGTGACGCCGATGCCGATGAGCAGGGAGACCAGCCGATGGTCGAGCAGACCGTGGTGGTTGGCCAGCGCCAGCAGCACGAAACCGAACTCCCCCACCTGGCTCAGCATGATCCCCGCCGCCATGGCATCGCGCTTGCGCTCCCCCATCAGCCGGCCGGCCAGCAGCACCAGCAGGGACTTGAACAGGATCAGGCAGAGCACGCTGGTGGCCACCAGCCACCAGTCCTGCGCCACCCGCTGCCAGTCCATGGTCATGCCGATGGTGATGAAGAAGAGCCCCATCAGCACGTCCCGAAACGGCCGGATGTCCACTTCCAGTTGATGGCGATAGTGGGACTCCCCCAGCATCATGCCCGCCAGAAAGGCCCCCAGCGCCATGGAGAGTCCCATCCACTGGGTCAGCGAGGCCGCCAGCAGCGCCACCAGCAGGGCGCTCAGCACGAACAGTTCGTCGGAGCGGGCCCGCGCCACCTCGTGAAACAGCAGCGGCAACAGCCATTTGCCCACCGCCAGCAGACTCAGCAGGGCAAACAGTCCCTTGAGGGTGGCCCAGGCGATCTCCGCCAGCAGGGCGCTGCCCTGGATCTCGGGCCTGGCCAGGATGGGGATCATCACCAGCAGCGGCACCACCGCCAGATCCTGAAACAGCAGCACGCTCACCCCGAGCTGGGCGCGGCGGGTGTGCAGCTGCTTCTGCTCCCCCAGCTGCTTGATCACCACGGCAGTGGACGAGAGCGCCAGGGTGCCAGACACCACCAGCGCCTGGGGCAGGCTCAAGCCCCACCACCAGGCGATGGCGAAAAACAGCAATGATGTGAGCAGCACCTGCAGCCCACCCACCCCGATCACCAGCCGGCGCATGGCGATGAGGCGGGGCAGCGAGAATTCGAGGCCGAGCGAGAACATCAGAAAGACGATGCCGAGCTCGGCGATGGTCTGCATGATCGCCTGGCCGGTGATCACGGCGACGCCATAGGGACCGAGCAGTACCCCGGCAAGCAGGTAAGCGAGGATCACCGGCTGGCCGAGGCGCCGGAAAATCGCCACCAACAAGACGGCGGCAAGCAGCAGGATCAACACATCTGCGTACAATATTTCCTCCCTTTTTATCTACTTAAGCCTAGCCAGCCACTCTTGTTCGCATCGAACATATTTTGGGCACAAGGATTGCAGGTAAGTGTCAGGAAGTAGGTTGTTTGAGGGCTGTACCGTGGAAAACACATCATCATTGAATGGTCTGGGACATGGCATCGAGCAGTGGGTTCGCCAGATGGAGCGGCTCACGCCGCTGGCCAGTCAGGATCGCAACCAGTTGCTCGAGTTGTTGTTGGTGCAGATGGACCTCGGCAGCCTGCTGGCAACCTTTGCCGATCGTGCGGCAAGAATTGTCCGGATCCACAGCCTGCACTTCGACTGCGGCCAGCCGCATACCCTGATCCAGCATCCGCCCCAGGCCAGCCTGACCCTGCACAGCTACCCGTTCGAGCTACGCGGCCAGCATGGTCAGCTGATCGGTCAGTTGCACTACACCCTGGAACATGCCCTGAGCGGCAGCCAGCAGCGGATCCTGCAGCAGTATCACCAGCTGCTCTGCCTGCCCCTGCCCCTCTACCTGCGCCTGTCACAGCTGGAGCTGCAGGTCAGGCTCGATCACCTGACCGGACTCGGCAACCGCTCCTACTTCGACGAAGCCATCGGCCGGGCGGTGGAGCAGCACAGCCGGGAATCCCACGGCCTGGTACTGGTGCTGCTGGATCTCGACAACTTCAAGCAGATCAACGACACCTGGGGTCATCCGGTCGGCGATCTGGTATTGAGCCGCTTCGCCCAGCTGCTGACCCACTGCATCCGCAGCACGGATCAGGCGTTTCGCCTCGGCGGCGACGAGTTCGCCCTGCTGCTGCAACCCGCCGAACCCGAGGCCTGGCGCCCGGTCTGGCTGCGCCTGCAGCACATGCTGATGATCCACAAGGAGCTCAGCACCTTCTCGGTCGGCTGCAGCCTGGGAGCCGCCAGCTGGCAGTCCGGGGTGGACGTGCACAGCCTGTACGAGGCCGCCGATGCCCACCTCTATGCCCGCAAGAAGGCGGGCAAGGCCGGCCTGCTGGACTGAACCGGTCACCCCCTGAAGACGACAAGGCCGGCATATGCCGGCCTTGTGCGTTATCCGCGTTGGTGAAGGAGAGCGTCACGCCGGGGGCTGACTGGCCGCCGCCGGCAGCCAGTGCCAGGCCAGACCGGCGCCCTGCGTCATGAATCCGTCACAGAGGAACAGCTCGCCCACCGCCGCCACCTGCTCGCCGTAATAGAGGATGGGAATGCGGCCGCGCTGCCAGGAGGGAACCCCGTACTCCTGCAGCAACTTCTTGAGGCGCCGGCTGCCGCCACGTCCTACCGGCTTGAGCATGCTGCCGGCGACCACCCCGAAGCGCACCGACAGCGGCTCGTCCGCCCTTGGCAGCCGCAGCCCCTCCCCTTCCACTCGCGGCAGCAAGCGCACCTCCCCCAGCCCGTCCGGCAGGATCAGCGTCTCCCCCACGGCCAATGTCAGCTGCTCGTGGCGAGGCTGCAGCCCGGGTCGCACCAGATGAAGCCGGCCCTGAAAGCGGCGGCAGCTCTGCGTGCCCCAGTTGAGCTGGGGATTGGCGTCTTCCCGTGCCAGCGCCACCTCCTGCCAGAGCAGACCGAGCTGCTCGCGGGAGGGCATCTCGCCCCCCTGGCGGCGGATCCAGTAACGCAGCAGGTTGTTGCGCCGGGTAGCTGACAAGGCCAGCAGCGGCGCGATCTGCAGCGCCTCTCCTGCCGCCGCCAACCGCCAGTCGGCCTCTGCCAGCTCCTCCAGCAGCGCCTCCTGCTCGGCGCACAGCGCCATGCTGCGTGCCGCCGTCTGGGCCATGGCGGGCCAGCGGGCCTTGAGCTGGGGAATGAGCCGTTGGCGCAGGAAGTTGCGGTCATAACTCTCATCCTGGTTGCTCTCATCCTCCACCCAGCCATAGGGGAGGCTGGCCGCCACCTCGGCCAGCTCGGCCCGGCTCACCTCGAGCAAGGGGCGCAGCAGATGGCCACCGGCAAAGGGCTGGCTCGGCACCATGCCCGCCAGCCCGCGCAGGCCGGCGCCGCGCTTGAGCGCCAGCAGCAGGGTCTCCAGCTGATCGTCCTGATGGTGGGCGGTTAGCAGCCACTCCCCCTCCCCCAGCTGAGCGGCGAGGCGCAGATAGCGGGCCTCCCGCGCCTGCGCCTCCAGGCTGTCGCCACTATCCCGCTGCAGTTGCACCCGCTCGACCAGCAGCGGCACCGCCAGTTGCTGACACACAGTTTCGCAGTGGGCCACCCACTCATCAGCATTTGGGCTCAAGCCGTGATGAACGTGCAGGGCGCGCAGGGCAAGGCCGTGGGCGTGGGCAAAACGGGCCGCCAGCACCAGCAGCACGGTGGAGTCGAGCCCGCCGCTGAAGGCCACCAGCAGACCACGGGAACCTTCCGGCGCGGGCAGAGTCTGACAAAAACGAGAATAAATACGAGAAATCATAGGCTTCCCCAATACGACCAGGCCGATCTTAGCAGACTCGGGCTTATCAAGCGCTAACCCGGCTGCTAGAGTGAGACGCTCCCTGCGTGGGCAAGGAAGCCGCATAACCCGAATTGGAATCCAACATAATGAACAACAAAAAAAGCATACTGGCCGCCCTCGTCGGGCTGGCCCTGCTGGCCGGCTGCAGTCAGGCCCCGGACGGCGCAGACAAACACTCCGGCCTCGCGCTGGCCAACATGGACACCAGCGTCAAACCCGGTGACGACTTCTTTCGCTACGTGAACGGCCACTGGCTCTCCACCGCCAAGATCCCGGACGACAGACCCGCCGACGGCGCCTTCTACATGCTGCGCGACAAATCCCTGGCGGACGTGCGAGTGCTGGTAGAAGGGCTGGACGGCAAGGCCGCCGCCGGCACACCGGCCCAGCAGATCCACGACCTTTACCAGAGCTATCTGGATCAAACAACCCGCAACGCCAAGGGCACGGCGCCGCTGATGCCGATGCTGAGCGAGATCGAGCAGATCCGCACGCCGCAGGATCTGGCCCGGGCCTTCGCCCAGAGCGGTCGCAACGGCGGCGGTGCCCCGTTCGGTTTCTGGGTCGATGCCGACGCCAAGGCGCCGGACAGCTATGCGGTCTACCTCTACCAGGCCGGGCTCGGTCTGCCGGATCGGGATTACTACCTCAAGACGGATGCCGCCAGCCAGGCGCTGCGCCAGAAATACGAACAGCACATCGCCACCATGCTGGCCCGCTTCGGCGAGGCGGATGCGGGGGCCAAGGCCAAACGCATCCTGGCCCTCGAGAGCAAACTCGCCCGGATCCAGTGGGACAACGTCACCCTGCGGGATCGGGAGAAGAACTACAACAAGGGGCCCCAGAGCGAGCTCAAACGCCTCACCCCCGCCATCGACTGGAATGCCTACCTGACCCAGGCCGGCCTCGCCGGCCAGAGCAGCCTCATCATCGGCCAGCCCACCTATCTCGCGGCCCTGAACGAGGTGATGCAGCAGACCCCGGTCGGCGATTGGCAAGCTTACCTCAAGTGGCATCTCATCACCGATTATGCCCCCTACCTCGACAGCCAGACCGATGCCCAGAACTTCGCCTTCTTCGGCACTACCCTGAGCGGCACGCCCAAGCAGCGCGCCCCCTGGGAGCGGGCCCTCGGCGTGCTGGACGATCATCTGGGCGAGGCGGTAGGCAAGCTCTACGTGGAGCGCTACTTCCCGCCAGAGGCCAAGGCCCGCATGGAGCAGCTGGTGGAGAACCTGCGCACCGCCTACGGCCAGAGCATCGAGGAGCTGGACTGGATGTCGCCGGCCACCAAGGCCCAGGCCCAGGCCAAGCTTGCCAAGTTCCGCCCCAAGATCGGCTACCCGGACAAGTGGAAGGATTACAGCGCCATCGCGATCCGTGCCGACGATCTGGTGGGCAACCTGCAGCGGGCCCGCGCCTTCGAATACGCCGACAACCTGGCGCGCCTCGGCAAACCGGTAGACAGGGACGAGTGGCACATGTCGCCGCAGACGGTGAACGCCTACTACAACCCGAGCAACAACGAGATCGTCTTCCCGGCCGCCATCCTGCAGCCCCCCTTCTTCGACATGACGGCGGATGACGCGGTCAACTACGGCGCCATCGGCGGGGTGATCGGCCACGAGATGGGTCACGGTTTTGATGATCAGGGCGCCAAATCCGACGGTGACGGCGTGATGCGCGACTGGTGGACGCCCCAGGATCTCAAGGAGTTTCGCTTCCGCACCAGCCGGTTGGTGGCCCAGTACAACCGCTTCGAGCCCATCAAGGGGCAGTTCGTCAACGGCCAGTTCACCCTGGGGGAGAACATCGGCGATCTGGGCGGCCTCACCATCGCCCACAAGGCCTACCTGCTGTCGCTGGATGGCAAGGAGGCCCCGGTGCTGGACGGCTTCACCGGCGAGCAGCGCTTCTTCCTCGGCTGGGCCCAGGTATGGAAAGGCATGTATCGCCCCGAGCTGATGCAGATGCTGCTCGCCTCGGATCCCCACTCACCGCCGGAATACCGGGTCAACGGCGTGGTACCGAACATCCCCGCCTTCTACGAGGCGTTCAAGATCCAGCCGGGTGACAAGCTCTATCTGGACCCGGCCAAACGGGTCAAGATCTGGTAATGACCGCCCCGATGAGGGGCGGATGACGCGAACCGGCGGGGATTGCCCGGTCGGTTCGCACAGTGACACAGGTGGCGGGCAACCGCCGCCGCAGTAACAAGGGTCAAACCGATGAAAGCCTTGCTCATGACACTCGGCCTGCTCACCCTGCCCCTCGCCAGCCAGGCGGCGGACGGGTTCTTCAAACAGCTGACGCTCCCCTCAGGCCAGGTAGTGACCGTCAGCGAAGGGCGCGGCGAACCGGCCTCCACCGGCAGCTACGATGTGCGCCTCTACTCCGGCGCCAACCCCCAGTTCCCGCTGGATCAGTTCATCGACGGCAAGGTGCTGCCGCGCGATGGCAGCATCAAGGAGCTCAAGCTGCTGGATCTCAACGGCGACAAGCAGCCCGAGCTCATCGTCGTGGTCGAGAGTGCCGGCAGCGGCAGCTACCTGAGCGCCGACGCCTTCACCATCAACCCGCAGGAGGGGCTGGACAGCTTCAATCACGTGGAGGGGCTGGCCCCCAATGAAGATATGATCCAGGCGCTCAAGACCCCGCGCGACTGACATCCCCATCGCCCCGCACTGCGGGGCGTTTTTTGTCCCGCCGCTGACAAAGCGCCTTCCCGCCTCACCCGCAGGGCACCGCCATGGATAGACGGTTATTTTTTCTGCGCTTATAATCGCCGCACCGTGCCATAACGAAACACAAGGAGGTAAAAAATGGTTATCCAAGCGTGTCCGATGTTCTCGGCTCGCCTGTTCGGCACATTCGCGTGCTCTTGCCTGCATACCATCGCGCTGCGATAGCGGGTTCGAGCAAAGCCGACTCCCTTCCATACCGAGACCTTTCTCGACTCTGCCGTTGTCGCCAGCGCTCCTGATGACAGGGATTTTCGATCCCGCGATTTAAGAGAGCAAGAGCATGACAACCCTGATGAGTACCCATTCCCTGCAGATGAGTGCGGGGCACCTTCCATTATTTGACCACCTCGAACTCGGCATCCGCGCGGGCGACCGGCTTGGCCTTGTCGGTGCCAACGGCTGCGGCAAGAGCACATTGCTGGCACTGCTGGCGGGCGAGCGCACGCCCCAGGCCGGCCGGGTCATACAGGCCGCAGCCTGCCGCTGCGAGTTCGTGGCCCAGCAACTGCCGGCCAGGCTTTCAACCCTCAGCACCCGCGCCGTGCTGCTGGATGCGCTGGGCAACGACCCGAGCGCCGAGTGGCAGGTGGACAAGCTGCTGGCCGAGCTGCAGCTGGAGGCCCAGGCCGCGCTGCCGGTCAGTGCGCTGAGCGGCGGTCAGCACAGCCGGCTGCAGATAGGCCGTGCCCTGCTGCGCCAACCCAACCTGCTGCTGCTCGATGAGCCCAGCAACCACCTGGATCTGCCCGCCCTGCTCTGGCTCGAGCAGTTTCTGCTGGGCTGGCGCGGCGCCTTCGTGCTGGTCTCCCACGATGGTCGCCTGCTGGACCGGGTCACCGAGCAGACCCTGATCCTGCGTGATGGCCAGTTGCACCGCTTCGCCCTGCCCTGCAGCCAGGCGCGGGCGGCGCTGGCCGCCGAAGATGAGCAGGCCCGCCTGCGCCGGGCCGACGAGCAAAAGGAGATCGACCGCCTGAGCGCCAGCAGCAAACGCCTCGCCATCTGGGGGCGGGAGCATGACAACGAGAAGCTGGTGCGCCAGGCCAAGTCCATGGAAAAACGCATCGCCCGCCTGCAGGAGGAGCAGAGCCAGGTGGCGGCGCTGGCCCCCTGGCGGCTCGAGCTGCGCGGACTGAGCCTGCCTGCCGACACCCTGCTGCGGCTGGAGGCCCTCGACGTGGCACCGGCGCCAGCATTGCCGCCGCTGCTGCACGCCGAAGGACTCTGGCTGCGGGCAGGAGACAGGGTCGCCCTGCTCGGTGCCAACGGCACCGGCAAGTCCTCCCTGCTGCGCCAGTGCTGGCGCGAACTGGCCGTGCAGAGCCCGCAGGCGGGCTGGTACTGCCACCCCGGCGCCAGCATCGCCTATTACGATCAGTCCCTGCAGCAGCTGGCTGACGACGCCACCCTGAGCGACGCCCTCTACCCGCTGGCCCCTCTGCCGGAGACCACCCGGCGTCAGGCGCTGATCCGGGCGGGCTTCCCCTATGTCCGCCACGGCCAGCAGGTGCACACCTTGAGCGGCGGCGAGCGGGCACGACTGCTGTTTCTCGCCCTGTCGCTCGGCAGCCACCACATGCTCTGGCTCGACGAGCCCACCAACCACCTGGATCTGGCGGGCAAGGAGCAGCTGGCCGAGGCGATTGCCGCCTTCCCGGGCGGCGTGCTGCTGGTCTCCCACGACCGGGAGTTGATCGAGCGCAGTTGCAACCGCTTCTGGTTGATCAGAGACGGCCGTATCCAGGAGGCTCACAGCGCCGAGCGGGCCTATGCCGAGCTGCTCGGCGATGCGCCCTCGCCGGCAGCCGACAAGGCAAGCCTGGCCGCCCCCGCCATGGGGCAGGCCTCGGCCGGCCCGGCGGATGACGAAGAGGCGCTGCTGGCACGCTGGTATGAACTCGATGCCCTGCTCGCCGCCGATCTGGCCCGCAAGCCCAGGCACCAGACCCCGCGCCTGCAGCAGCAGTGGCGTGACGAGCTGGCCAGGCTCACCGACCAGCTCGGGCTGGTCGGATCATGAGCAGAGCCATCAACCGGCTTTGCCAGCCATCCCTGTTTGACTCACCACTCGCGGCCAACTCCGGCTGGCCGCAAGGAGCCACCATGACATCAACGCAACAACCCCACATCAGGCTGGATCCGGTCAGCGACGCCGATCTGCCCCACATCTATCGCGGCCTCTCCGATCCGCGGGTCGTCGCCTACTACGGCGTCAGCTACGACAGCCTGACGGCGTGCCAGGCCCAGATGGCCTGGTATGCCGAGCTGACCAGCACCGGCCGCGGCGCCTGGCACCTCATTCGCGACCGCCACACGGGCGAACCGCTCGGCGCCATCGGTTACAACGATGCCGACCCGACTCACCGGCGGGCCGAGCTGGGCTACTGGCTCTATCCCGAGCATTGGGGCAAGGGGGTGATGAGCGCGGCGCTGCGGCTGTGGCTGCCGCTCACTTATCGCACCAGCGAGCTGCACCGGTTGCTGGCGGTGGTGGAGGAACCCAACCTCCCCTCCGCCCGCCTGCTGGAGCGGGCGGGCTTTCACTACGAGGGCACAGCGCGAGAGTGCGAGCGCAAGGGGGATGGCTTCATCTCCCTGCGCCACTACGCCATCTTGCGCAGCGACCTGCCCTCCAGCCTGTGACCCGCAACAAAAAGCCCCGCACTGCGGGGCTTTTTTTCGGGTTACTTGATGGCGCAGACACCCTCATCTGGTGCCGAGCGGCGGCGTCTGCGCCGCCACAACGAGAAGCAGCCATACCCCAGACTGAGCACCACGGCATAGAGCACTTGGGAGGCGAGCGCCACCAGCACCAGGGCACAGAGCAGCACGCTCACCCCCGCCAGCCCCTTGCCCACCCCGCCGAGCAGGCGCCAACCCGCCGCCATGCAGAGCAGGTAGACCAGCACGAAGTTGCCGTTGGCGTAGCGGATCAGCTCATCGAGGGGCAGTCGCAACCAGATGATCAGGGTGATGCAGACCAGACAGATAACGAGCACCAGACTCAAGGCCCGCAGCGGCGCGCCGCGGGCGGTGAGGCGGGCCAGCGAGACCGGCAGCTTGCCTTCGCGCGCCATGCTCCAGATCAGCCGGGCAAACCCCTGCAGGTAGATGTTGATGCTGGCAAAGCAGGAGAGATAGCCGAGCACCGCCACCAGCCACTTGGCGGTGGGGCCGAACAGCAGCGAGAGCAGGGCCGGAATGGCGGTGGCGTTGGTCGCCTCATCGCCGTAGAGGCCGTATTTGAGCACCACCAGCGAGTGCACCCAGTAGATGAGCCCCGCCAGCAGCACGCCGCCGAGCAGGGCCAGCGGATAGTCCCGCTCCGGTCGCTTGAACTCCTCCCCCATGTGGGCGAAGGCCTCGAGCCCGACGAAACACCAGAACATCACCGCCAGCGCGGTGGCCATGGCGGGCCACTCGTCCGTCGTCGGCAGCGGCCGGGCGGCGTCGCGCCAGCTGATATCCCCCTTGAACCAGATGAGCAGGGTGAGCCCCAAAATGGCGAGCGCGATCAGCAACTGCAGGTTGCCGGAGGAGCGCGCCCCGCGCAGCCCCAGCAAAAATACCCCGAGCAGGGTGAGCAGCTGGATGCCCCACAGGGTCCACTCCCCTAGGTCGAACAGGGCGTGCCAGAAGCCGGCAGCGATCATCAGGGCGGCGGGCAAGCCCACCGGCAACACCGCCAGAAACAGGAAGGCGGAGAAGCGCTCGGCGCCGTTGCCAAAGGCGAGGCCGATGAGGTGCGGCGCGCCGCCGGCGTGAGGGTAGCGGCGGCCGAGACGAGCGAAGGTAAAGGCAATCGGCAGTACCAGCGCAATCAGCAGCAGCCAGGCCCACAGCGAGGCCCCACCCGCCAGCGAGGCGGCGGTCGCCGGCACCACGAAGATCCCGGTGCCCAGCAGCGAGGTGGCGAGCAGCCCCATTCCCTGCCAGAGCCCGAGATCCTTTTTCAACCCAGACATATCCTTTTGTCCCGACTAGAAAAACATCCCGCCATGTTAGGCCTCCCTCGCCCCTTTGTTAAGCACGATGGTTAAGCAGGATGGCAAGAATATGCAGTGCTTTATTCAGGCCGGAAGGCTCGCGGGTGAGTCGAGATCAGCTGCGGTGGCGCAGCGCCTCGGCCAGAAAATCCCCCAGCAGGGTGATCTTGAGTACCTGCCGGCGCGCCGCCGGGTAGATGACGTGGAGGGTCTTGTCCGGAATGCGGTAGGTATCGAGCAGGGGCAGCAGCCGCCCCGCAGCGATATGGCCTTGCACCTGATCGGCGGGCTGCAAGCTGATGCCAGCCCCTGCCAGCGCTGCCGTCAGCAGCGCCGGCCAGTGGTTGATACGCAGGCGCGAGGCCACCCGTACCTCCTCGCTCTGGCCATCCTCGCCAACAAACTGCCAGCGCTCGTGCTCGCCCCAGTTGCCGTGCAGACACTGGTGGCGAGCAAGATCGGCAGGATGGCGCGGCACGCCGTGGCGATTGAGGTAATCAGGTGCGGCGCAGAGGCGGTAGTACTGGGTCAGCAGCGGACGGGCAATGAGCGCCTCATCCTGCGGACGCAGGGTACGGATGGCGGCGTCGAACCCCTCCTCCACCAGATCGACCCAGCGCGGGGTAAGCTGCAGATCCACCTCCAGCTTGGGATAGCGGTCGAGAAAGGCAGGCAGCAGCGGCACCAGCCGGTGGTGGCCAAAGCTTAAGGGAGCGGCGATGCGCAGCCGCCCGGCTGGCTCGGCCAGCAGGTGCTGGGTCAGCGACTCGGTCAGCGCCAGCTCCTCCAGCACTCGCTGGCAGCGAGCCAGAAACAGCTGGCCCAGCTCGGTCAGGGTCTGCTGGCGGGTGGTTTTGTGAAACAGCTTGCCCCCCAGCCACTGCTCCAGCCCCTGCACATGCTTGCCCACCATCTGGGCGCTGATCCCCTGCTCGTTTGCCACCGCGCTGTAGGAACCGAGATCCACCACCCGGGTGAAGATACGCATGCTGGTCAATCGGTCCACAACCCCTCCTTTGCCCCGCTCCGGGGCCATTTGGCCCGCAGCAAGCGGCCCACATTCACAACCAAAAGTTTAGTAAGAAATGGTTTTTAGCCAATTTATCGCACTTTTGGTTACCAATATAGTGATCAGCAACCTCACCCATCAGGACATACATCCATGAAAAGTACCTATCTGGCCGCCCTGCTGGTCGGTCTGCTGGCCACCGGTGTCAGCCAGGCTGCCGAGAGCAGCTTTATCAACCCGCAGCAGAACGCCCCCGTCAGCGCCACCCTGACCACGACTCAAGCCCAGCCCGATATCTTCCGGGTCAGCCTGCTTGGCACCGGCACCCCGGTGCCCCAGATCAGCCGCGGCGGTTACAGCACCCTGGTCGAAGCGGGCAACCAGAAGCTGGTGTTCGACTTTGGCCGCAACTCCGCCACCCGCTTGTGGCAGCTGCATATCCCCATCGGCCGGGTCAACGCCTTCTTCCTCACCCACTTCCACTCGGATCACACCAACGGGCTGGCGGATCTCTGGCTGACCGGCTGGCTGCAACCCGCCTACGGCCAGCGTCACACGCCGATGGAGCTTTACGGGCCCAAGGGCACCGATGCCCTCGCGAGCGGCCTGCAGCAGGCCTACGCCACCGACATCGCCACCCGGGTCAAGGATGAGGGGACGCCGCTGGACGGAGTGAAGATCAACAGTCACGAGGTGACCGCCGGGGTGGTCTACGACCGGGATGGGGTCAAGGTGACCGCCTTTGACAACGATCACGGGGTCAACATCAAGCCCTCGTTTGGCTATCGCATCGACTACCACGGCCACAGCGTGGTGCTCTCCGGCGATACCCGCTACAGCCCGCAGGTGGTGAAAGAGGCCAAGGGGGCCGATCTGCTGGTGCACTGCGTCTCCATGACCTCCGCCGCCCGCATGAAGGCCAACCCGGGCTACCGGGCCATCGCCGGCCACCTCGCCTCTCCCGAGCAGGCAGCCAGGGTAATGAACGAAGCCAAACCGGCGCTGACCGTGTTCAGCCATATCGGCCTCAACGGCCAGCTCGGAGTGAAGGATCTGGCGCAGAGCCTGCGCGCAAGCTACTCCGGCCCCTTCGTCATCGGCAATGACCTGATGCAGATTGACCTGCCCACCACCGCCTCCGGCAAGGGCTACGCCCTCTGGCAGGCGGAGAACATCGACAACGCCCAGCCCTGAATCCCGGCCATAAAAAAAGCCGCCTCTTGCGAGGCGGCTTTTTCATTCAAGCGGGTAACCCGTGTTATCAGGCAATCAGCTTGTAGATGATACCGGACATGGCGATCAGGCCGATGATGGTCACGAACACGTTGCTGATGTTGCCAGCGTATTTGCGCATGGCCGGCACCTTGGTGATGGCGTACATCGGCATCAGGAACAGCAGCATCGCGATGATAGGGCCGCCCAGGTCTTCAATCATGCCGAGGATGCTCGGGTTGATGGTGGCGATGGCCCAGGTGGTCAGGATCATGAACACTGCGGTCACTTTGTTCAGTTGCTTGACGTCAACGTTCTTGCCTTTCTCACGCAGCGCCTTGGCCATCAGACCGTTCATGCCCTCTTGTGCACCCAGGTAGTGACCCAGGAAGGACTTGCTGATGGCGACCATGGCGATCAGCGGAGCCACGGTGGCGATAACCGGGTTGTCGAAGTGGTTGGCCAGGTAGGACAGAATGGAGATGTTCTGTTCCTTGGCAGCAGCCAGGTCAGCCGGGGAGAGGCTCAGTACGCAGCTGAATACGAAGAACATCACGGTCATCACCATCATGACGTGGGCGCCCAGCAGGATGTTGCTGCACTTCTTCTCGGCACCTTCACCGTAGCGACCCTTGTTGTCCACCGCGAAGGAGGAGATGATCGGAGAGTGGTTGAAGGAGAACACCATGACCGGGATGGCCAGCCACAGGGTCTTGATGAAGTCGCCGTTGAAGGCGTCACCCAGCGCCGGAGCTTCAGTGATGATGGCACCGTTCCAGTGCGGGATCAGGTAGAACGCCAGACCCATCAGGGTGATCACGAACGGGAATACCAGCACGCTCATCGCTTTGACGATAACCTGGCCGCCCAGACGAACAACCGCCATCAGACCCAGGATCAGCGCCAGTGACAGGATGGCACGGGGAGGCGCAGTCATGCCCAGCTGGTGAACGATCAAGCTCTCGACGGTGTTGGTGATGGCTACCGAGTACATCAGTACGATCGGGTAGATGGCAAAGAAGTAGAGCAGGGTGATGAACTTGCCTGCGGTCTTGCCGAAGTGCTCTTCCACTACCTCGGTGATGTCGCCATCACGGGTGGAACCGGACAGCACGAAGCGGGTCAGGCCACGGTGTGCGAAGAAGGTCAGCGGCAGGGCCAGGACCAGCATGGCAACCAGCGGCCACAGACCACCTACACCGGCGTTGATCGGCAGGAAGAGTACACCGGCACCGATGGCGGTACCGTACAGACCCAGCATCCAGACCACATCGGCCTTGTTGATGCCACGGGAAGACGCATTACTGGCTAAGCTGCCTTCTACTGCAATGTTCATGTCAGACATAGGGGTGTTCCTGTCATCAAGGAAAATAGAAAATTTCTAGTCAACCGGGCGCAATGCCCTGTTCCATCTCCCTGGAACTCCTGCAGTCCATCCCTGTTATTCTCATCCCGTCGGCCCGGCAAGCTGGTCATCACTCCATGTAACAACCAAATTGCAACAAACAAGCCGGCGGGTCATAGGCCCGAGGGCCACAAACGCGTCAGACTTTACAACTCGCTAACACGCTTTTGTTCCGATGCGCTGACTCTAATTAAATCCCCTTAGCGATCACAGTGTTTTTTTGAATTAATCAACCAAAGTTTGACTGGAATCGCCTTTCTGGCGTCAGAGATCACGTTACGAGCCCAATTTTGTGAACAGCCGTTAACAAATAGAGGTAGTTTCACCCGTATCTATATCCTTGTAGGTACAACAAATTGCTTACATTCGCCCATTTCTTGCTCAGGTTGTGCCTCGCCGTCCGCTGACGTACCCTGTTGCTCAACATTTTTTCGCTGAATTAATATGGCCATCACCCGTACCGATCTCGCCGAACTGGCGGTGTTTGCCGCCGTCGCCCGCCACCAGAGTTTCAGCAAGGCCGCTCTCGAACTCGGCGTGTCTGCCTCCGCCCTGAGCCACAGCCTGAAAGGGCTGGAGACCCGTTTGGGGGTGCGCCTGCTCAATCGCAGTACCCGCGCCGTGGTCCCCACAGATGCGGGTCAGCGCCTGCTGACCCAGTTGCTGCCAACCTTGAGCCATCTGGAGAGTGCACTGGGTGAACTGGCCCGTCACTGCGACGAACCGGTAGGAAGGCTGAAGATCAGCGCACCGCGCGGCGCCATCGATGAGTTGCTGGCCCCGGTGCTGATCGATTACATGGTGCGTTACCCGCGCATGCAGGTGGAGGTGGTGGAGCAGGAGTTGATGCCGCGTCTCATCGAAGATGGCTATGACGCCGCCCTCTTTTATGGGGATCTGCTGCCCAAGGAGATGATCGGGGTACCGCTCGGCCCGCCCCAGCGCTATCTGGTGGTGGCCGCCCCCGCCTATCTGGCCGAGCACGGCACCCCGCAGCACCCGCGCGAATTGACCCGGCACGCCTGCATCGGCTATCGGCTCACCCCCTCCCATCACTATCGCTGGGCCTTTGCCGGCGAGGAGGGCTCCATGCTGGAGATCGAAGTGACCGGGCCGCTCACCACCAGCACGCCGGCCCTCTACCTGGGGGCCGCCGAGGCGGGACTGGGGCTGGCCTACTGTCTGGAAGAGGAGGTGAGCAGGCAGCTGGCCGAGGGCACCCTGGTAAGCGTGCTGGAGCCCTGGTGCCCCACCTTCGTCGGTTTCTCGCTCTTCTATCCCAGTCGCCATCAGCTGGGCAACGGGCTGCGCGCCCTCATCGACATGCTCAAGGGACACTACCAGTCACGCTGATTGATGAATTTGGCTCATCAATTCATCAAGTAGAAACCGGATTATCGATAAAAAAATATTAATCTAGACTATCTGCTCGATAATCGAACTCCCCAAGAGAACAGATATGTCTGCCTACTTCACTCTGCGCCAGCGGGCGATGACCCGCCGTTTCTGGGGCTATGCCCTCCCCTCCATCATGGCCATGCTGGTATCCGGCGCCTACTACCTGGTCGATGGCATCTTCGTCGGTCACTACGTGGGGGCCGCCGGCCTCGCCGGCATCAACCTGGTCTACCCGGTCATCATGGTGCTGATCGGTCTCGCCGCCATGATCAGCATGGGGGCGGCCACCGCCATCTCCTTCCAGCAAGGTGCCAGGAATTTCGGCCTGGCCCGCCAGGCGCTGGTCAATGCGCTCTGGCTGCTGGGGCTGCTGGGCGCCGTGGCGCCGCTGCTGCTGCACTACTGGCACGTCGACATCCTGCTGGCACTGGGCATTGAACAGGGTACCGATACCTGGCAACAGGCCAGCGACTACCTCTACTGGATCGGCGGCGGCACCCTGCTGCTGGCCTGCAACCTGGCGGTGCCCTATCTGCTGCGCAATGACGGCCGCCCCCGTCTCGCCATGCTGCTGGTGAGCAGCGGCGCCATCCTCAACATCATCCTCAACTACATCATGGTGGGCCGGCTGGGGCTGGGTCTGATCGGTACGGCGCAGGCCACCCTCATCTCCGAAGGGGTCGTCAGCCTGCTCGGGCTGGGGTATTTCTTTACCCGCTATGCCAAGCTGCGCATAGAGTGGCGCCACCTGGTGCCCGACTTCCCGGCCATGCCGAACCTACTGTTCACCGGCCTGCCGAGCCTGATCGCCCAGTTCAACCTCGGCCTGCTGCTGCTGCTGCACAACAGCCAGCTGATGGTGCACGGTTCGGTCAAGGATCTGGCCGGCTTCACCGTGGCCGGTTACACCGAGGCGGTGTTCATCGTCATCCTGCAGGGGCTGGCCTTCGGCATCCAGCCGCTGGTCAGTCAGGCGGCCGGCGCCAAACGTCATCGTGACCTCAAGTTCCTGATGGAGATGGGGCTCAAGATCACGCTCGTCTACGGTCTGGCGGTCTGGCTGCTGATCCAGCTGCTACCGCGCCAGGTGGCCATGCTCTACACCGGCGATCAGGATGGCGAGCTGCTCGCGGCCGCCATCAGCAGCCTGACTCTCAACCTCGGCGCCATTCCGCTGGAGGGGATCATCATGTTCGGCATCGTGCTGCTGCAGTCCATGGCCCGTACCCGCCAGGCGCTGCTCATCTCGGCCGCCAAGACCCTGCTGCTGCTGCCGCTGATCTTCATGCTGCCGCTCTGGTGGGGCCGGGACGGCGTGCTGCTGGCCCAGCCCACTACCGTGGTGTTGCTGACCCTGCCGCTGTGCTGGCTGCTGTGGCGGGAATGGCGCCGTCTCAAGCTGGCCTGTGCCCCGCTGAGCCGGCCCAATCGCAAACCGCTTAGCGCGCGCCAACAAGTGCAACTGGCCAGACGCGCCGGTTAAGCGCCGCCATCAGGCCGGCAGCCGGCGGGCACAGGTGCGGATCTCGGGCTCGACCATCGCCTGCTGGGCGGCCACCAGCTGCAGCTCGTAGGCGCCCGCCAGCCAGGTCTGGGCCAGCACCGCATCCACACTGGCATTGGTGCGCTCGAACGCCGCCACCGGCGTGAAGCCCGCCAGCAGGTTGGCCAGCATGGTGGCACTCAGCAGATCCCCCACCCCGATGGGCTGACGCTGAAACTCATAGAGGGGGCGCGAGATATGAAACGCCCCCTCTTCGCACACCAGCAGCATCTCGAACCGGTCCAGGCTCAAGCCGGCGCGGCCCAGATGCTTGACCATCACCAGCTCGACGCCCCCTTCACGCAGTTGCTGGCAAGCCGCCAGCGCCTCGCTCAGATTGCAGATCTCGCGGCCGGTCAGCTGCTCCAGCTCCAGCAGATTGGGGGCCAGCAGGTCGGCGCAGGCCAGCGCCCGGTTTTTCAGAAAATCGGCGACGCCGGGCGCGACTATGCACCCCTTGTCGGGATGCCCCATCACGGGGTCGCAAAAATAGCGGGCATTCGGATTGAGTGCCTTGAGGTGAGCCACCGCCGCCAGGATCTCCTCCCCCTGCTCGGCCGAGCCGAGATAACCGCTCAGGATCGCATCGCACTGCCCCAGTACGCCGATGTCGGCCAGCCCCGCCATCAACTGGCGGATATGGCCGTTTGGCATCACCATCCCCTGCCAGCCTGCGCTGTACTGGGTATGGTTGGAAAATTGCACCGTGTTGACGGGCCACACCTCCAGCCCCATGCGACGCATGGGAAACACGGCGGCGCTGTTGCCGGCGCAGCCGAACACCACGTGGGACTGGATGGAGAGAACTCGCTTCATGCTGACTCGCAAAAAAAATGGATGAACCCAGATGGGAAAAACGGGCCTTGCGGCCCGTTGTTGTCACTCTCGCTTAGCGCAGCACCTTGACGGTGTAGCTGCCATCGGCCTGACGATAGAGGCCGTGGATGTCGGTCTCGAAGCCCGGGTAGTGGGCCCCGATCTCGCACAGCATCTCGAGGAACTCGAGCACCGGCAGAGAATCCTGGGTCACCATCTCGCCCGGCAGCACCAGCGGTACTCCCGGCGGGTACGGCAGGATCATGTTGGCGCTGATGCGGTCCACCATGTCGCGCAGCGGCACTTCGACCACGTTGCCGGCCAGCTCCTGCTGCCAGGCGGCGTGCGGGGTCATCTTCATCTCCGGCAGCACGTCGAACGCCTTGAACATCAGCTCCGGCAGGCGGTACTTGCTGGTCAGCTCGTGAATGCGCTGCGCCAGCTCCTGGATGCGCATCCCTTCGTAGAAGCTCGGGTCTTCGCGATAGAGGCTCGGCAGTATGCTCTTGATGGTCAGGTTCAGATCGTAACCGCGCTTGAACTCGGTCAGGGCGCGCAGCAGCTGCATCGCCTTGGACTGATCGATACCGATGGAGAACAGGAACAGCAGGTTGTAGGGGCCGGTCTTCTCCACCACGATGCCGCGCTCGTCCAGGAACTTGGAGACCAGGGAGGCCGGGATGCCGTTGTCCAGCAGCTGACCATTGCGGCCCATGCCCGGGGTCAGCAGGGTGACCTTGATGGGATCCAGGTACATGTGGTTGTCGTCGATGTCCTTGAAGCCGTGCCAGTCATCCTTCGGATCCAGCTTCCAGCACTCGACGGTGTCGATGTCATCCGGCTGCCATACGTCGAAGAACCAGCCTTCACTCTGCTCACGCAGGCGCTTGATCTCTTTGCGGAAGGAGATGGCGCGATCGATGGAGTCCTTGATCAGCCGCTTGCCGGTGTTGCCACGCATCATGGCGGCGGAGATCTCGGTGGAGGCCACGATGCCGTACTGCGGCGAGGTGGAGGTGTGCATCATGAAGGCTTCGTTGAAGGTCTCTTCCTCCACGTCGCCCTTGATGTGGATCATCGAGGCCTGGGAGAAGGCCGCCAGCAGCTTGTGGGTGGACTGGGTTTCGTAGAACACCTTGCCCGGCATCGCCTCACCGCTCATGCCGCACTTGCCTTCATAGATCGGGCTGAAGTTGGTGTAGGGCACCCAGGCACTGTCGAAGTGGATGTAAGGGGTGTCCAGCGCCTCCTTGATGAAGCCGGTATTGTAGAGCAGGCCGTCATAGGTGGAGTTGGTGATCACGGCGTAGCGCGGCGCCTGGGCACCCGGGGTGGCGGCGACCTTGGCGGCGATGGTCTCGCGGCTGAATTCGCTCTGCGGGATGCCGCCCAGGATGCCGTAGGCGTTGCGGGTCGGACGGAAGTAGAGCGGGGTCACGTCGTTCATCATCATCAGGTGAGTGAGCGACTTGTGGCAGTTGCGATCCACCAGCACAGTGCTGCCGGCCGGCGCCGAGTACATGCCGACGATCTTGTTGGCGGTGGAGGTGCCGTTGGTGACGATGTAGGAGCGATCGGCGTTGAAAGTACGGGCGATGTACTCCTCGGCTTCCTTGTGCGGACCTGAGTGGTCCAGCAGGGAGCCCAGCTCCGGCATGGAGATGGAGACGTCGGCCTTGAACGCGTTCGGGCCGTAGAAGTCATAGAAGATGCTGCCGGCCGGGCTCATCTGGAAGGCGGTACCGCCCATGTGACCCGGAGTACAGAAGGTGTATTTACCCTCTTCCACGTATTTGAACAGCGCCTTGGTGAACGGCGGCAGGATGGCGTCCTGATACTCCTGAGTGGCCTGACCCATCTTGAGGGCGATGTCGTCAGCCATGCCGAGACGGTACTCGAAGAAGTGCACGTTCAGACGCAGGTCGGTCAGGTGAATGTCCAGGGTGGACTGGTCGTTGGCGAAGGCGAAGATCGGCAGCTTCTCGTTGCGATCGTGGATCTCCTTGCACAGGCCCAGGGAGTATTTGTCCCAGTCGAAGATGGCGCCGCAGACGCGGGGGTTCTTCTCAATCAGTTTCAGCAGGTCGGCCACGTCGACCGGATAGACGACCTCGAAACCCTTGCGCTCTAGGGAGGCTTGCAGCTGGCGAATGGGTTCTTCTTTGAAGAAAACGCCCAGGTGGTTGAGGATGGCAATGATGTTCATCGTAATGCTCCACACGTGATGGGGCGCTCTCCATCAGGGATGGTGAGTGAAGAGCGCTCGGAAAAGGAAAACGGAATTAGTGGCTGGTCTGCTCTTTGAGCAGGGCGTCGTGCTGACGCAGACCCTGTTTCTTGGCGTAGAACATCAGGATGATGAGCGACACCACGAAAGTAGCGGTGAGGTTGGAACCCTTGGCACCCATCAGGGCCACCAGGCAGAACACGCAGGCGACACCGGAGAAGATCATGGCGCCGATGCTGCGGGAGGTCATGCCTTCAAAACGGATCAGGTTAATGCTGGAGTAGAAGTAGGGCAGCATGGTCAGCAGCACCGCATCTGTGGTCAGCACGTTGAAGAGATCGGCAGCGTGGGCGGACTGGGAGGTGAAGGCGGTCAGGCCGACCATCAGCGCAGTCATCTTGAGGGAGCCCAGGATCAGACCCTTCTTGGCGACGCCGTTCTTGTCCACTTCGCCATAGATTTTCGGGAAGTTGCCGTCGTGGGCGGCACGCTTGCCCGCCTCGCCCACCAGCATCATCCAGGAACCCAGCGAGGTGAAGCAGGCCAGGGCGGTGAAGGCGGAAACGAACGGCGCAGACCAGCTGCCGAAGATGGCGGAAGAGGCCATGGCAAACGGGGCGCCGGAGGCAGCCACTTCACCGGCCGGGAACATGCCGCTGATCACCTGGGTGGAGAGGATGTAGATGACGCCAGCGATACCGGTGCCCAGCATGGTGGCGAGCGGTACGGTGCGCTTGGGGTTCTTCACCATGCCGGAAGAGACGGCGGCGGACTCAACGCCCACGAAGGACCAGAGGCAGATCAGCACGGCGCTGATGACCGCATGCAGGTCGCTGCCGCTGGTGGTGTTCCAGTTCTGGCTGTAGACGGTGGCATCAAAATGACCCCAGCCCATCACGGCGGTACCCACTACCGGCAACAGGATCAGCACCAGACCCAGGGTACAGAGCCGGCTCACCCAACTGCCGCCAAGCAGGTTGACGAAGGTGAAGATCCAGACGGCGGCGATGGTGGCCACGGCGGCCGGGATTGGGCTGTTGAGAATGGGGAAGAAGACGGAGAGGTAGGAGACGCCGGTAATGGCGATGGCCAGGTTACCGATCCAGTTGGCGTGGTAATAAAGCACACCGGTCTGGAAACCGAACACCGGGGAGATCTCGCCAGCATAGGCGATGGGACCACCCTCTTGCGGGTTCTTGGTGGCTAGGCGGGCAAACACGAAGGCCAACCCCATGGCGCCGACCAGGCAGATGGCCCAGCTGAACACAGAGATGGAACCTATGGTGGCCAGGGCCGAGGGCAGCAGTGCAATACCGCTCCCCATCATGTTGCCGGCCACCACACCTGTACAGGCGACAAGGCCGATCTTCTTGCTCGTATCTAGGGACATAAAATCTCCGGGTCGATATTAAGGCATCAAACACACGCTTGGCGGAGCCTCCCGCCAACCAATGGCCACAGACTAGGCTCCTCGGCCCCGGAAAACATAAAGACCAGCTAAGGGATAAAAACATGAGTGAACTTTTTCGAGCAGGTGGCCTAAATCGATAAAAACACTTTAAAAACAATCGGCTGGCTGATGCGCCATCAAGCACCTTGATAAAACCTTGATATCGGCCGCCCCCCTTGATGGGGCCGATAAGCGCCAGTCGACACGCCTTGATATTTTTCTGAGGGACGCCGCAGCATAAAGCGCGTCATTCATGACCCAGCGAGTCCGGCCATACCCGGCAGACGGGTTCGCACAGCCCTTTTGCTGGGTGTTTTTGCACCCCGTCGACCGTGAGCGCGCTATTTCTTTCGGCCGGCAGCGCTATACCTGTGCTCGGCCGCCGCAACAGGCACCGGCTGGTGACCACAACTACACCGCGCTCCTGGCTCAAGACAACTCAAGACAATATCAAGGCTGAGATCGGGCACCTTGAGTGCCTGCAGCACGGTACACACCGGCGCCAGCTCGGCTGGTTCGGAGGTTCGGAGGTTCGGAGGTTCGGAGGTTCGGCGGGGAGACAGAGAGACAGTTCGATGCTGGTGCCAAGGATGGCGGCAACCATGGCTCATGCCTGCACGGGGCAAACCTGGGATGGGGATGGATACGGCTGAGAGAAGGTCAGACGGCGCGCCCGCCGGCGCCCCTCAGGCAACCGGCGGGGAGCGCCGCCTTGACGACAGGGCCGGGATGGCCCCGGCGGGAATCAGAACAGCTTCACCTTGCTCTGACCAAGGGCATTGAACAGGGCCGGGGTGAGGGTTTCCATGTTGCTGTAAAAACCGAGCTGCTGGCAGAGCAGATAGGTCTGCTCGGTCGCCTCCATCAGGAAGGCCTGGCTGTAGGCATCCCCCGCCGCCTCGGGGCGGCCATCCAGCTCGGCCAGCTTGCCACGCAGAATGTGATAGAGCACGGAGCGGCCCCGGCTGGCGGCCTCGGCCAGCAGACGGGTAGCCTCCTGCTGCTGTCCGTTCAGGATCGCCTGCAGGGTGAGGGCCTCCCAGACCCGGGCCGGCAGGGCGGCCTGCTCCCGTACCACGCTGGCCAGATGGGCACCTATGCCCTGCAGGCGCTCGCTCTGGGAAGTCCCCGTCAGGGTCGCCAGCGCTTCCCCGGCCAGATAACGCTCCGCCAGCAGCAGCGGCTGATCCGGCTGACTGGCCAGCGACTTGTCGAGCAGCTCGACGCCGCGTTTGAGGGCCACCGGGTCCTGGCTGTTGATGTAGTAGTGCGCCTCCATCATGGCCATCAGCGCCCCGTCATCCGTCGGCCAGCCCATGCCGGGCAGCACGTCCGGCTGATCGAGGGCGCGCAGCAGATCCTGGCTGCTCGCCTGCAACACCCCGTGCACGTTGTGACGGCTGAGCTGGTACTGGTGGCTGAACAGCACCCGGTTGGTGTTGATGTTGCGGTACTCCAGATCGAGATAGGTGCCCCCCGGCTGGCGGGAGACCCGTACGCTCAGCTCCTTGCCGGGCAGGATGCCCCCCATCAGGGTGTTGGCACCATACTGCACCCGCAGCGGCGTGGCGGCGGCCACCTCCCCCATCAGGGCGCGGGTGATGCCGTCGGCCAGGCGCACGTTCTCGTTGCTGCCATCCATGCCGGAGTGAAAGCGAAATACCAGCAGGTCGGGATCCAGCATGGAGTGCACCTGGGGGCTGGCGTGCTGATAGCTGAGCAGGCTGACGATGGAGACCAGGATCACCGCGACGAAAACATCGAAGCCGATCATCTTCCAGCGGCTGCGGCCATCCTGGGCGTGGCTCGAGATGGCCCGGGTCAATGGGCCGGCCGGGAAGGGGGCCGCGGTGACCACGGCCTCCACGTCCTCCTCTGCCAGCGGCGGGCTCAAATCGCTCTGGACTTCGTTGCCAGCTGGCGCCATCACCACCGACACCACTTGCAGCGGCCTCACCGGCGCCACCAGCTTGTAGCCGCGCTTGGGCACGGTGACTATGTAGTCGGCGGCATCGTTGCGACCGTCTTTGAGGATCTTGCGCAGCTCGAAGATGGACTGGGTCACCACCTGATCGGTGACTTCGGCGCCGTCCCACACCTCGTTGATCAGGCAGTCACGCCCAAATACCGTGCCGGCGTTACTGGCCAGGAAGCGCAACAGATTGACTAGCCGGGGCTCGAGGTAGACCTCGCGGTCGGGACGACACAGCATGTTGTCGTCGACGCTCAGGGTCCAGTCATGGATCTCAAAAACTGATTCGCTCATGATTCACTCGCTGCAGATGGAGACGATGCACGATGAGAGTGACGTAACACCGGGGCGGCTGGACGCAGCAGGGTGCTGCACAAGACTGGGCCGCCGGGAAGGTGAACATTCCTGTGAATCAGGCCGGGCTGACCTGTTTACGTCCGCAGAGCGTCCTTGCGGGCATGCCGATCGGGTCGATCGGAAACAATCACTTTAAGCAAAACGGGAGCGGGATCCCACTTTTTTTGGCTACAAATCGCAGTTGAATTGATCCAACAGGGTGGTTTTGGCAAACATCGTGCCAACAGGTATCCATATGAACAGGATTTTTCACTGCCCCGCTTTCGCCCAAACTCTCGCCCAGAAAAAGAAGGCCCCCGCAGAGCGGGGGCCTTCCAGCATGGTGCGATACCGAAGCGGGCTTAGCAGTAGCCGTAGCCCAGCAGGCGCTGGTAACGCTGCTCCAGCAGCTGCTCGGTCTCGAGCGGGCGCAGGGCGTTCAGATCCTGCTGAATGCGGTCTTTCAGGCGCTTGGCCATCTTTTCCACATTGCGGTGGGCGCCACCGAGCGGCTCCTCGACGATGTTGTCGATGAGTTTCAGCTCTTTCAGCCGCTGGGCGGTGATGCCCATGGCGTCGGCCGCGACCGGCGCCTTGTCGGCGCTCTTCCACAGGATGGAGGCGCACCCTTCCGGCGAGATGACCGAGTAGGTGGAGTACTGCAGCATGTTGACGCGATCGCCGACGCCGATGGCCAGGGCGCCGCCGGAGCCGCCTTCACCGATCACGGTGCAGACCACCGGCACGGTCAGACCGGCCATGACTTTCAGGTTGCGGGCAATCGCCTCGGACTGGCCGCGCTCCTCGGCACCGACGCCAGGGTAAGCACCCGGGGTGTCGATGAAGGTGATGATCGGCATCTTGAAACGCTCGGCCATCTCCATCAGGCGCAGGGCCTTGCGATACCCTTCCGGGCGCGGCATGCCGAAGTTGCGCTTGATCTTCTCCTTGGTCTCGCGCCCCTTCTGGTGACCGATGACCATCACCGGCTCGCCGTCGAGACGGGCGATGCCTCCGACGATGGCCTTGTCATCGGCATAGGCGCGATCGCCGGCCAGCTCGTCGAAGTCGGTGAAGATGTGCTCGATGTAGTCGAGGGTATAGGGGCGCTGGGGATGACGCGCCATCTGGGATACCTGCCAGGCCCCCAGATCGCCGAAGATCTTCTTGGTCAGCTCTTCGTTTTTCTTCTCCAGCCGACGGATCTCTTCTTTAAGATCCACGGCGTGATTGCCTTCACTCACATGACGGAGTTCGTCAATCTGCGCCTGCAACTCGGCGATCGGCTGTTCAAAATCCAGAAAAAGACTCATAGGGACTATAGATCCTCTAATCAAAAACCAATTCAACCCGCTCTCGTCCAAGCAGGACGCGCAAGTCATCTATCAGTTGATCGGTGGGCGTCACCCGCCACTCGGTACCGAGCGTCAATCGCACCCGGGAGCCGGGGCGACGATAGTTTACCTGAACCGGACAGACTCCGGCACGGGCGGGTTCCAAAATCTCGCACAAACGCGGGAAAAAACGATCATCAATCTGCTGTTCATCGAGAGAGATGCGGATCGCCCTGGCAAAACGCTCTCTCGCATCGTTGATATCCAGTAATTCACGGGCCGACATTTTAAGGCCACCGGAGAAGTCATCAAAGCTGACCTGTCCAGAAACCACCAAAATACGGTCTTTTTGCATCAATTCTTCATACTTTTCCAGCGCTTCACTGAACAGGGTCACATCGAGGCGACCGGAACGGTCGTCCAGGGTGAAGATCCCCATCTTGTTGCCACGCTTGGTCACCATGCTGCGCGCCGCAATCACCAAGCCGGCGGCCGTGGTCACGGTATCGCGGGAGGTGGGGTGCAGATCGCACAGACGACCCGAGGTATAACGACGCAGCTCGCCGCTGTACTGGTTGATGGGGTGACCGGTGAGGTAGAGCCCGAGGGTCTCGCGCTCCCCTTCCAGCCACACCTTGTCAGGCCAGTGCGGTACGTTGGCGAACGCCTTCTTGACGTCGTCTATCTCTTCGGTGAGCACGCCGAACATGTCGACCTGACCCACCGCCTGCGCCTTGGCGTGCTGCTCGGCGGCGCGCATCGCCTCCTCCAGGGTCGCCATCAGGGCGGCGCGGTGGGGGCCGAGCCGATCCATGGCGCCGGAGAGGATGAGCTTCTCCATCACCCGCTTGTTGAGCTTCTTGATGTCGACCCGGTTGCAGAAATCGAACAGATCGCGGAACGGCCCGTCCCGATCCCGCGCTTCCAGAATCGCATCGATGGGGCCTTCCCCCACCCCCTTCACCGCGCCGATGCCGTAGACGATGTGGCCATCTTCGTTGACGCTGAAGCGATAGCGACCGGTGTTCACGTCCGGCGGGATCACGGTCAGCCCCATCCGCTGGCACTCGTCCACCAGGGTCACTATCTTGTCGGTGTTGTCCATGTCGGCGGTCATTACCGCCGCCATGAACTCCGCCGGGAAGTGGGTCTTGAGCCAGAGGGTCTGGTAGGAGACCAGCGCATAGGCGGCGGAGTGGGATTTGTTGAAGCCGTAGCCCGCAAACTTCTCCACCAGATCGAAGATCTTCATCGCCAGCTCGCCGTCGACGCCGTTCTTTACCGCGCCCTCCTCGAAGCCGGCCCGTTGCTTGGCCATCTCTTCGGGTTTTTTCTTGCCCATCGCCCGGCGCAGCATGTCCGCGCCACCCAGCGTATATCCCGCCAGGGTCTGGGCAATCTGCATCACCTGCTCCTGATAGAGGATGATGCCGTAGGTGGGCTCGAGGATCGGTTGCAGACTCTCGTGCTGCCACTTCTCGTCCGGATAGGAGATAGCCTCCTTGCCGTGCTTGCGCTCGATGAAGTTGTCCACCATGCCGGACTGCAGCGGGCCCGGGCGGAACAACGCCACCAGAGCGATCATGTCTTCGAAGCAGTCAGGCTGCAGCCGCTTGATGAGATCCTTCATGCCGCGGGATTCCAGCTGGAATACCGCGGTGGTCTCGTAGCGCTGCAGCAGATCGAACGAGCGCTTGTCGTCGATGGGGATGGCGGCGATGTCGACCGGCGGCTTGCCCTCTTTGGCAAGGCGCGGGTTTATCATGCCGAGCGCCCAGTCGATGATGGTGAGCGTGCGCAGGCCGAGGAAGTCGAACTTCACCAGCCCGGCGTACTCCACGTCGTTCTTGTCGAACTGGGTGACCGGGTGATGGCCTTCGTCATCGCAGTAGAGCGGCGCGAAGTCGGTGATCTTGGTGGGCGCGATCACCACGCCACCGGCGTGCTTGCCGGCGTTGCGCACCACCCCTTCCAGCCGGCGCGCCATGTCGATGAGGTCCTTGACCTCCTCATCCTGCTCGTAGAGCTCGGGCAGCTTGGGTTCGGCCTCGAACGCCTTGGCGAGCGTCATGCCCGGATCCGGCGGAATGAGTTTCGAGATGCGATCGACGAAGCCGTAGGCGTGGCCCAGCACCCGGCCCACGTCCCGCACCACCGCCTTGGCCGCCATGCTGCCGAAGGTGATGATCTGCGATACCGCTTCCCGGCCGTACATCTCGGAGACGTGGTCGATCACCTCGTCGCGCCGGTCCATGCAGAAGTCGACGTCGAAGTCGGGCATGGATACCCGCTCGGGGTTCAGGAAACGTTCGAACAGCAGGTCAAATTCCAGCGGATCGAGGTCGGTGATCTTGAGGGCGTAGGCCACCAGGGAACCCGCCCCCGAGCCCCGGCCCGGGCCAACGGGGATGCCGTTGTCCTTGGACCACTGGATAAACTCCATCACGATGAGGAAGTAACCCGGGAAGCCCATCTGGTTGATCACTTTGAGCTCGATGTCGAGCCGCTCATCGTACTCGGGACGGCGCTCGGCCCGCACCGCCGGATCCGGGAACAGGAATTCCAGCCGCTCCTCCAGCCCCTCTTTCGACTTCATGACCAGGAAGTCTTCGGTGGTCATGTCACCGGTCGGGAAGTTGGGCAGGAAGTATTCACCGAGGCGCACCGTCACGTTGCAGCGCTTGGCGATCTCCACCGTGTTCTCCAGCGCCTCGGGGATGTCGGCAAACAGCTCCGCCATCTCCTCCTGGCTGCGCAGATACTGCTGCGGGCTGTAGCGACGCGGCCGGCGCTTGTCCATCAGGGTATAGCCGTCGTGGATGGCGACCCGAATCTCGTGGGCGTCGAAGTCATCGGCGGTGAGGAATACCACCTCATTGGTGGCCACCACCGGCAGCGCGAACTCGGTGGCAACCGCCACCGCCATGTGCAGGTAGACCTCTTCATCGGGGCGGCCGGTGCGCAGCAGCTCCAGATAATAGGCGTCGGGGAAGTGGGTCTGATAGAAGGCGAGACACTGCTCGGTCATCTGGCGGTTGCCCTTGAGCAGGAACTTGCCCACGTCCCCCTCGCGCCCGCCGGAGAGCACGATCACCCCCTTGGCGTGTTCGGCCAGCCAGGCCTTGTCGATGACCGGGCGCCCCTGCACGTGACCGCGCTGATAGCCGCGGGAGATGAGCAAGGTGATGTTCTGGTAACCGTCGTTGTCCATGGCGAGCAGGGTGAGGCGGAACTGCTCGTCGCCGAGCTCGTCACTCTGCACCCAGAAGTCGGCCCCGACGATGGGCTTGACGCCCTTGCCGTGGGCGGCGCCGTAGAAGCGCACCAGGCCGCACATGTTCATCTGGTCGGTCAGCGCCAGCGCCGGCATGTTGTTGGCCGCCGCCGCACCGACGATGGGATTGATCTTCTGCAGGCCGTCGACCATGGAGAAGTCGGAGTGGACCCGCAGGTGGATAAAACGGGGTTCAGCCATCGTCATCCCCTCTCGTTGCTCGGACTAAAGTGCATGGTCTATTCGATCCCCAGTGCGCGACGCACCGGTTTGAAACTTTTGCGATATTCGGGCAGCGGACCGCGCTCGGCCAGGATGGCGAGGTGCTCCGCGGTCGGATAGCCCTTGTGGCGGGCGAAACCGTACTCGGGATGACGGCTGTCCAGCTCGGTCATCTCCGCATCACGGGTCACCTTGGCCAGGATCGAGGCGGCGCTGATGGCTGCCACCAGGCTGTCGCCCTTGACCACGGCGCGAGCCTCCATCGGCAAACTTGGGCAGCGGTTGCCGTCGATGAAGACCAGCTCGGGCGCGATGGAGAGCCCCGCCACGGCGCGCTGCATCGCCAGCATGGTGGCGTGCAGGATGTTGAGCTCGTCGATCTCCGCCGGGCTGGCACGGCCAACCGACCAGGCCAGCGCCTTCTGTTTGATCTCGTCAAACAGGGCGAGGCGCTTCTTCTCGGAGAGCTTCTTGGAGTCGTTCAGCCCGATGATGGGATTGGCCGGGTCAAGAATCACCGCGGCGGTGACCACGTCACCCACCAGCGGGCCACGGCCCACTTCGTCCACACCGGCAACCAGCCTGTCGTCAGGAATATCGATCATCATCTTGTAGCCTTGAATCAAAACAGGCCCCGCAGGGCCTGGCGTCACGTTGGCGCAGCCCCTGCGGCCGCCCGGAAGTTATCTGCCGAGCAGCTCGGCCACCGCTTCGGCCGCCTGCTGATCCGCGTTGCAGCGGATGAGCTGATGGAGCTCGGTGAAGGTATTCACCAGCGCGCTGTTGTCGTGCTCGAAGAACTTGCTCACCTCGACCACCAGATTCTCCGGGGTGCACTCGTGCTGGATCAGCTCGGGCACCAGCATGCGACCGGCCAGCAGGTTGGGCAGGGAGACAAATTCGGTCTTCACCAGCCGCTGGGCCAGCCAGTAGCTGAACGGTTTGAGCTTGTAGCCCACCACCATCGGCTTTTTCACCAGCATGGCTTCAAGCGCCGCGGTGCCGGAGGCCAGCATCACCACGTCGGCGGCGATCATCGCCTCGCGGCCCTGCCCTTCCAGCAGCACCATGTCGAGATCCGGTGCCAGCTCGGCCTTGATGGCCAGGAACTGCTCGCGCCGCTTCTGGTTGACCAGCGGCACGATGAAACCGAGATCCGGATAGCGCACCGTCAGGTGCTTGCAGGCCTCGAGAAACAGGGGCGACATAAAGCCCACCTCGGCACTGCGGCTGCCCGGCAGCACCGCCAGCCAGCGCCGGTTGGCGTCGATGCCGAGGGTTCTGCGTACCGCGGCCTGATCCGGCACCAGCGGAATGTCGTCCGCCATGGTGTGGCCGACGAAGCGGCAAGGGGCATCGAAGCGGTCGTAGAAGGCTTTCTCGAACGGCAGGAAGGCGAGCACCATGTCGGTGGCGGCCTTGATCTTGTGAATGCGGTTCTGGCGCCAGGCCCACACCGAGGGGCTGACGTAGTGAACCGTCTTGATACCGGCGCGGCGCAGTTTGAGCTCCACCCCGATATTGAAATCCGGTGCATCCACCCCGATAAAGATGTCGGGCGGATTGGCGATGAAGTGGCGCAGCAGTTCGCGGCGGACCTTGAGAATGCGCGGCAGACGGCCCAGCACCTCGGTGATCCCCATGACGGAAAGCTCTTCCATCTCGAACAGCGCCTTCACGCCGAGGGCCTGCATGCGCGGCCCGGCGATCCCTTCGAACTGCGCGTCCGGGTAGCGGGCCTGTAGCTCGCGCACCAGGCCGGCAGCCAGAATGTCGCCGGAAACCTCTCCGGCGACGATACCGATGCGAACGGGATCAGGCACGGATGATCCCGCGCTCGTTGTCTTTGAGGAAATCCACGTAGAGCTGGATGGCCGGCTCGGCTTGCGCCATCTCAGTCAGCACCGGCAGCACCTCTTCGATGGTCTTGCCGGAGCGGAAGATCTCTTTGTAGGCGCGCTTGACGGCGGAGATGGCCTCAGGCGTATAACCACGGCGACGCAGCCCCTCGGAGTTGACCCCGAACGGCTTGGCGTAGTTGCCGGCGGCCATCACGTAGGGCGGCACATCCTTGTTGAGGGCGGCGCAGCCACCGACGAAGGCGTGGGAGCCGACGCGGCCGAACTGGTGGATCGCGGAGAGACCGCCGAAGATCACGAAATCGCCGATCACCACGTGGCCCGCCAGGGTCGCGTTGTTGGCGAAGATGCAGTTGTCACCGATGATGCAGTCGTGGGCAACGTGGACGTTGACCATGAACAGGTTGCCGCTGCCGATCCTGGTCAGGGACTGATCCTGGATGGTGCCGCGGTGCACGGTGCAGTTCTCGCGAAAGACGTTGTTGTCGCCGATCTCGAGGAAGGTGCGCTCGCCGGCGTACTTCTTGTCCTGGCAATCCTCACCGATGGAGGTGTGCTGGAAGATCTTGTTGCCGCGACCAATCTTGGTCGGGCCCTTGATCACCACATGGGAGCTGACCCAGGTGTTGTCGCCGATTTCCACCTCGGCACCGATGACAGAAAAGGGGCCGATTTCAACCCCTTTACCGATGACGGCAGACTCATGGACGACGGCAGTATCGTGAATGATGGCAGTCTGGTCGATCACGTGTGTTAAACCTCGCGTTTGGCGCACATCAGCTCGGCGGTACAGACCACTTCACCGTTGACCGTGGCCACACCGGTGAACTTGGCGATACCGCGACGCTCTTTCAGGAATTCCACGTCAAGCACCAGCTGATCGCCGGGGCCCACCGGACGCTTGAAACGAGCGTTGTCGATTGAGGCAAAGTAATAGAGTTCGTTGGGAGACGGCTTGCCCACCATGGTAAACGCCAGGATACCGGTGGCCTGTGCCATGGCTTCCAGGATCAGCACGCCGGGGAACACCGGCTTGGCCGGGAAGTGGCCCTGAAAGATCGGCTCGTTGAACGAGACGTTCTTGATGGCACGCAAAGTCTTGCGCTCATCGCTGATCTCGTAGTTTTCCACCTTGTCCACCATCAGGAACGGATAACGGTGGGGCAGCAGATCCATTATTTCCTGGATACCCAGGCTCTTCTTTTCAGTAGTCAAAACAGTACCCTATACCAATCGTGATTATTCTTGGTCCAGCTTCTTCTCAAGCTTGCTCAACCGCTTGTGCATCTCTTCGATACGCATCACCCGGGCGGCGGTCTTGCGCCACTCTTTATTGGTTTGCAGGGGGATGCCGGAAGAGTAGACACCGGGCTCGGTAATGGGTCGCATCACCATGGCCATGCCGGTAACGGTGGCCTGGTCGCAGATCTCCATATGCCCGTTAAAGACGGAGGCGCCGCCAATGATACAGTATTTGCCGACCTTGAGACTACCTGCCATCACGGTGGAGCCCGCCACGGCGGTGCCGTAGCCGATCTCGACGTTGTGGGCGATCTGGCACTGGTTGTCGATGATGACGTTGTCAGCGATGCGGGTATCTTCCAGCGCGCCGCGGTCGATGGTGGTGCAGGCACCGATCTCGACCCGGTTGCCGATGGTCACGCCGCCGAGCTGGGGGATCTTGATCCACTCGCCGCGCTCGTTGGCATAACCGAACCCATCGGCGCCGATCACTGTGCCGGATTGAACCAGACAGTCGGTGCCCATGGTGATGTTGTGATACAGGGTGACGTTGGCCCACAACCGGGAGCGAGCTCCCAGTCGGGTATTCTTGCCAACGAAACAGCCCGGACCGATGCGCACATCATCCCCCAGCACTACGCCGGATTCGATCACCGCATTGGCCCCGATGGCCACTCTCTCGCCCAGTTGCACGTCCGCCGCGATGACGGCGCTCGGATGGATATCCGTGGCCGGCTGCGGGGTGGTGTCCAGCAGTTGGGCTACCCGGGCAAAGCCCACATAGGGGTCTTTGAGCACCAGGGCATTGGTGGGACAAAATGGCAGATCCGCTTCTGTGATGAGCACGGCGGTCGCCTTGCTCTGCTCCAGATAATGCCGGTACTTTTTATTGGACAGGAAGGTGATATCCCCCTCCCCGGCCTTTTCCAGTGTCGCTACCTTGCGGATTTCCAGGGTTCCGTCGCCATGGACCTGGGCCCCCAGTTGCTGGGCCAGCTGTGCGAGAGTGAATGCCATCAATTAGTTGCTCTTGCTTACCTGAGAAATAACCTGGGCAGAGATGTCCAGCTTGCTGGCGGCGTACGGGGCGGCATTGCGCTCCAGCACCAGATCGTAACCATTGCTCTTGGCGATGGAATCGATGGCAGCCTGCACCTTGGTCAGGATCTTGTTGCGCTCTTCGGACTGACGGCGACCGTTGTCCTGTTCAAACGCCTGACGCTTCTGGTTGAACTCCATCTGCAGCTTGGCCAGCTTCTCCTGGTTCTGCTTCTTCTGCTCGGCGCTCATGAAGGCTTCGTCCTTCTTGAACTTCTCGACCAGTTTCTGACCGTCGGATTCCAGCTTCTGCAGCTCACGCATGCGCGGCTCGAATTCGCCTTTCAGCTTCTTGGAGACTGCTTCACGCTGGGGCAGCTTTTGGAATACTTCGCCCATGTCGACCACGGCGATCTTGGTCTCGGCCAAGGCGGAGCCCATGCCGGCAGCCATCAGTGCAAAACTCAAACCAGCTACTTTCAACGCTTTATTCACACTTACTCCTTGTTCCCTCATGTGAGGGCTACCTGATTTACCTGATTATGCAAGTGGTACCCGGACCGACTTGTTACCTGGTGAGGCACGCAAGCTGCGCGTCCCATCATTGAATACCCCCACCGCTGGGTGGGGGCAGAGTCCGTCCTTAGAAGGTACGGCCGATGTTGAATGAGAAGAACTCGGTCCGGTCGCCCTCGTACTGCTTGAGCGGACGGGCAATCGCGAACACCAGCGGGCCCATCGGGGAGAGCCACTGCAGCGACAGACCGGCCGAGGCGCGGTAGTTGGTCGGATCCGAATAGTCGGCCAGATAGTTGCAGCCGCTGAAGCAACGGTTGCGGTACTGGTCATAGTCGAAGGTGGTATCCCACACGGAACCGGCATCGATGAAGAAGCTGGTCCGCAGTTGCGGCTGATAGGTCTCGGACGCAAACGGCGTCGGCACTATCATCTCGAGGGAGGCGACCGCCAGGGCGTTGCCGCCCACCGAGCTATCGGTGCCCTGGATGACGTCGTTGCCGCTCAGGTTGTAGTAGTAGAGCGCCTTCGGACCCACAGTATTGCTCTTGAAGCCACGCAGGGTGTCGAAACCACCGGCGAAGTAGTTCTCGAAGAACGGCAATACGTGGTCATAGCTGCCGTTGCTGCCGTAGCCGTTGCCGTAGGAGGCACGCGCCTTGGCCATCAGCACCCACTTGTGATCCGCATCGAACGGGAAGTAGTGCGCGTCTTCGGCGTTGAGCTTGAAGTACTGCAGATCCATGCCCGGCACGGTCACCTTGGCGTTGACCCGCTGACGGTCGCCGGCGGTCGGGAACTGGCCCTTGTTGAGGGTGGAACGGGTCCAGCCGGCGGTGACGTCGACGGTGTTGAACACCATGCGGTTGTCGCCATCCTTGTTCTCGCTGTACACCTTCCAGAACTCATCCACCTGCAGATAGGGGTTGGGCTGGGACAGTTTGTTGTTTTCGACCCCGAGGCTGAAGTCGAGACGGTTGTTCTCGTTGACCGGGAAACCACTGGAGAGGCGGAAGCCGATGGTGGTGTTCTCGTAGTCCACGATGTTGGCGTCAGCCGCACTGAACTGGTTGTAGTAGAGACGACCGCCCAGGCTAACCCCGTCCACGGTGAAGTAGGGATCGTTGTAGCTGAGGTCGACGCTCTTGGAGTACTTGTTGGTACTGGCGGAGATGCCGATCTTCTTGCCGGTCCCCATGAAGTTGTCCTGCTGCAGGCCCGCCTGCAGACTCAGGCCAGATTCGGTACCGTAGCCGACACCGGCGTTGATGGAACCGGCCGGCTGCTCCTTGACCTTGAAGTCCAGATCGACCTGGTCATCGCTGCCCGGCACCCGCTTGGTGTCCACTTCGGCGGTTTCGAAGAAGCCGAGGCGGTTGAGACGGGTCTTGGACTGCTCGACGCTGTCGGAAGAGAGCCAGGTGCCCTCCATCTGACGCATCTCGCGGCGCAGCACTTCGTCCTTGGTGGTGACGTTGCCGGTGAAGTTGATGTTGCGCACATAGACGCGGGGGCCCGGCTCGATGTTGACGATGAGCTCCACTTCCTTGGTCTGGTCGTTGACCTGCGGGAAGGTGACCACTTTCGGGTAGGCGTAGCCGTAGCGACCGAGGAACTTGGAGAGCACCTCTTCGGTGTGGGTCACCTGGCTGGCGGAGTAGATGCTGCCGGTCTCGATGGGGATGAGCCCCTTCATCTCGCCGCCGCGATCAATCAGATCGCCCTTGAGCTGGATGCCGGACACCTTGTATTGATCCCCTTCCTTGACGTTGAGGGTGACGTAGACCCCTTTCTTGTCCGGGGTCATGGAGACCTGGGTCGACTTCTGGGTAAAGCGGATGTAGCCGCGGTCCATGTAGTAGGAGCGCAGGGTTTCGATGTCGCCGGCCAGCTTCTGCTTCTGGTAGCGCTGGTCACCGGTGAAGTTCCACCAGGGCACGTCGTCCTTGAGGGAGAGCTGGGCCAGCAGTTTCTCTTCCGGGAACACGTTGTTGCCGACGATGTTGATCTGCTGGATCTTGGCCGCTTCCCCTTCCACAAAGGTGAACTTGAGGTCGACCCGGTTGCGCGGCAGCGGGGTGACGATGGCCTTGACCTTGGCGGAGTACTTGCCCACGCCGTAGTAGAAATCTTCCAGCCCCTTCTCGAGGGAGCTCAGCACGGTGCGATCCAGCGGATCACCCACCCGGATGCCGGAGGACTCCAGGCTCTGGGTCAGCTGCTCTTCCTTGATATCCTTGTTGCCGGAGAACTCGATGCTGGAGATGGTCGGCCGCTCTTTGACCGCCACTTGCAGCACCTGGCCGTCGCGGTAGACCTTGACGTCCTCGAAGTTGCCGGAGGCATAGAGCTTCTTGATGGCGTTGGCCAGCGTCACGGAATCGACGGAATCGCCCACCCGGATCGGCAGGTTCAGCAGGGCGGCACCCAGGGTCACCCGCTGCAGACCTTCAACCTGAATATCTTGCACCACAAAAGAGGCAGGGGCCGCCTGGGCCAGGAAACTGGCACCCAGCAGGCAACTCAACACCAATGCTTTTTTAACAGCCATTTTGTTCTTATGTGTCCTTGTTGATGCTCTGGCCTCAGAGGCGAGCGAAATCATTAAACAGCGCAATACCCATCAGTAACATCAGAATGGCGGCGCCAATCCGGAAACCCACTTCCTGAATTTTTTCTGATACCGGCTTGCCGGTGACTGCCTCGATGAGGAAGTAGACCAGATGGCCACCGTCCAGCACCGGCAGGGGGAACAGGTTGATGATCCCCAGGTTGACGCTGATCAGCGCCAGAAAGCCGAGAAAGTAGACCAGACCGTAGTCGGCACTGCTGCCCGCGCCCTTGGCAATGGAGATGGGGCCGCTCAGGTTGTCCAGCGAGACGATGCCACCGATCAGCTTGCCGATCATGTCGAAGGTCAGGGTGGTCAGGCTCCAGGTCTTCTGGGCACCCTGCCACAGGGCTTGCAAAGGCCCATACTGTAACAGAATCCGATACTCATCCGGTAATGGAACCAGTTGCGGCGACAGGCCGACAAAACCGACCAGCTGGCCCCGCACCTTCTTGGCATCCGGCGTCAGGGTCAGGGTCAGCTCGCTGCCCGCCCGCTCCACGGTCACCTCAAGCGGCTGCTGGGGCGACTGCTGCACCTGGTGGACAAACTGGGCCCACTCGGTGATCTCCTGCTCCCCTACCCGCTTGATGCGATCACCCGCCTGAACGCCGGCCTTCTCGCTGGCGCTCGCGGCCACCACCGCATCGACCACCGGCAGCACCTTGCCACCGAGCGGCACTATGCCCAGGCTGCCGATGGGAGACTCCTTGTCGGGGTCAAACTTCCAGCCGGCCAGCTGCAGGGTCTTGTCCACCGCATAGCTGGTGTTGGCCGCCTTGAGCTTGAGCTGGACGGAGTCATCGCCAAGGTGGCTGATGAGGGCATAGGTCACGCTCTCCCAGTCACCGGTCTCCTCGCCGCCGACGCCGACGATCTCCATGCCGGGTTCCACCCCGGCCGCCGCCACGATGGAGGCTGGACGCACCTCGCCCACCACGGGTTTGACGGCGGGTACGCCGATCATGAACATCAGCCAGAGGGCGAACAGGGCAAACACGAAGTTGGCCATGGGGCCGGCTGCCACGATGGCCATCCGCGCCCAGACACTCTTGTGATTGAAAGCGTACTGCTCGTCACCGGGTTTGAGCTCGTCCACCCGGCCGTCCAGCATCTTGACGTAACCGCCGAGGGGGATCAGGGCCAGCACGTACTCGGTGCCATCCTTGCCGAGCCGACGCCAGATAGCCTTGCCGAAACCGATGGAGAAACGTTCGACCTTGACGCCGCAGCGACGGGCCACCCAGAAGTGGCCGAATTCATGTACCGCAACCAGCAGCCCGAGGGCGACGATAAAGGCACCGATGTTCCACAACACACCGCCCATCAGCCCATCACCTCGCTTTCATGCATGGTCCTGTCTCCGACATTCAGGGTGAAGGCAGCACAATGCCACGAAACAGCTCTCATCAGCTAAGCTCCTCAATCAAATTGTGAGCACGGGCACGGGCCGCCCCATCCAGCGCAATCAAATCGTCCAGCGAACCGGCCGCCGTGCCGCCCAGAGCGAGCATGGTGGCCTCATTGACTCTGGCAATATCCATAAAACCGATCCGCTCTGCAAGGAAAGCCGCCACGGCCTCCTCGTTGGCGGCATTGAGGGCCGTGGTTGCGGCCTGTCCCTGCTGACAGGCATGCATGGCAAGCTGCAGGCAGGGATAGCGCTCATAGTCGGGACGGATAAAGCTGAACTCTCCGACACTGAAGAAATCCAAAGGTTCCACACCGGACTCGATTCGAGCCGGATAGGCCAGCGCGTGGGCGATGGGGGTGCACATGTCCGGATTGCCGAGCTGGGCCAGCACGGAGCCGTCCTTGTACTGCACCATGGAGTGAATCACCGACTGGGGATGGATCACCACCTGGATCTGCTCGGGCGCCGCGTTGAACAGCCAGCGCGCCTCGATATACTCCAGCCCCTTGTTGATCATGGTGGCGGAGTCGACCGAGATCTTGGCGCCCATGGACCAGTTGGGATGGGCGATGGCCTGAGCCGGGGTGACGCGGGCCAGTTCAGCGATGTCGGTATAACGGAACGGGCCGCCGGAGCCGGTCAGCAGGATCTTGCTGATGCCCGCTCCCGCCAGGTCGCAAAAGCCCGGCTGGCGCTGGATGGCCTCGGGCAGGCACTGGAAAATGGCGTTGTGTTCGCTGTCGATGGGCAGCAGCTCGGCCCCGTGCTCGCGCACCGCCTCCATGAAGAAAGCGCCGGACATCACCAGGGCCTCCTTGTTGGCCAGCAGGATGCGCTTGCCGGCACGCACCGCAGCCATGGTGGGCGCAAGCCCGGCGGCGCCGACGATGGCTGCCATCACGCTGTGGGCATCGGGGTGAGCGGCCACTTCGCACAGGGCGGCCTGGCCAGCCATGACGCGAGTCGCGCTGCCGTGGGTCTTGAGTTGAGCGGCCAGCTCGCTGGCGGCGGCCTCGTCCACCATGACGGCGAAGCGGGGAGAGAATTCGAGACAGTCGCGCAGCATGGCCTCCACGCTGCGGGCCGCGGTCAGCGCCAGCACCTGCCAGCGCCCCGGATTGTGCCGCAGTACCTTGAGCGTACTCTGACCGATGGAGCCGGAGGCTCCCAGAATCACCAGGTTATGCATCAAAACTCCCGCTGTATGACGAATGGATGGCGCCCGCCGCAGGCAAACGCATCAGGCTGAGCATCAAAACTCCTGGCTGAGCAGCAGATAGCTGAGCAGGAACACCGGCAGCGCGGCGGTCAGGCTGTCGATCCGATCGAGGATGCCACCGTGGCCGGGCAACAGGGTGCCTGAATCCTTGATGCCGGCTTCGCGCTTGAACATGCTCTCGGTGAGATCGCCCAGCACCGATGCCAGCACCGCCAGCAAGGAGCAGAACAGCACGATGGCCATCTTGGCGGGCACAAAGCCCATGAACCAGGTCACCCCGACCGCCAGCAGGCTGGCGGTAAACAGGCCGCCACACATGCCTTCGATGGTTTTGCCGGGGCTCACGGCCGGCGCCAGCTTGTGCTTGCCGAACGCCTTGCCGAAAAAATACGCGCCAGAATCTGCCGCCCAGACCAGTCCCATCACGAACAGCAGGATCCAGGCCCCCATCATGGGGTCGTGATAGAAGTTGTAACCACGGATGGCCACCAGGGACCAGAAGAAGGGGACCAGGGTCACCAGGCCAAACAGGGACTTGAGCCAGATGGACTCCTTCCACAGCTTGGCGCTCTGGGGATAGCGCAACACCAGCAGCAGCCCCAGCAGCCACCAGCTGACGGCGGTCCAGAGCACGCCCATCACCAGCGGATGCAGATGAGGAGTCCACAGCTGCTCCACCGGCAGCCAGAACAGGCTGGCCCCGAGCAGCAGGCAGTACACCAGCGGCAGCCACTGCTGCGGCTTGGCAGAGACGAAGCCGCTCCACTCGCGGCTGGCCAACAGAAATACCAGGGATGCCAACAGGGCAAAGAATTTCAACGGCAGAAAAAACAGCGCCCCCAACACCAGGGGAACCAGTAGCAATGCGGTAATAATTCGTTGTTTTAGCAAAAGAAGCCTCTCTCTTGGGAGGGGGGTTAGCCGGTCTGTTGCTCGGCGATCAATTCCCGGATCTGTTCACCCGTGCAGCCGAAACGACGCTCACGGGCCACAAAGGAGGCAACGGCCTCGCTGAACTCGGCCTCGTTGAAATCAGGCCACAGCACCGGAGTAAAATAGAGCTCGGCATAGGCGAGCTGCCATAACACAAAATTGCTGATGCGATGATCGCCCCCGGTGCGGATCAGCAGATCCACCGGCGGCAGGTCGGCCATGCATACCTCGCGGCCAAGCATGGCTTCATCTATCTGGTCGGCAGCCAGTTCCCCGCTCGCCACGGCACGGGCCAGCTTGCGGGCCGCCTGGGCGATGTCCCACTGGCCACCATAATTGGCGGCGATATTGAGGGTCAGCCCCTGATTGTTGGCGGTCAGCGCCTCTGCCTTGGCAATCTTGGCCTGCAGACGCTCGCTGAAACGGGCGGTATCGCCGATCACCTTGAGCCGGATACCGTTGCTGTGCAGTTTCTTGACCTCACGACCCAGCACCGTCATGAACAGCTCCATCAGGGCACTGACCTCCCCTTCCGGGCGACGCCAGTTCTCGCTGGAAAACGCAAACAGGGTCAGCGCTTCTATTTTGGCTCGCGCAGCAAAGGTTACTGCTTCACGAACAGACTTCACACCTGCCTTGTGGCCATAGACCCGCATCTTGCCACGGTTCTGGGCCCAGCGTCCGTTACCGTCCATGATGATGGCGACGTGACGAGGCAAGGACGAATTGGCGCAATCACCTACGGCTGCCAAAAGCGACATTCATTTCTCCCACAAAGACAAAAGCGCCGTGCAGGGGCACTACACGGCGCTCGTAATATACCTGTCAGAGGCTTAGATTTCCATTAGCTCCTTTTCCTTCAGGGCCAGCGCTTCGTCTACCAGCTTGATGAAGGAATCGGTCAGCTTCTGGATCTCTTCCTGAGCACGACGGTCGTCGTCTTCGGAGATCTCTTTGTCTTTGAGCAGCGCTTTGAGGTCGGCGTTGGCATCGCGACGGATGTTGCGCACGGCAACCCGGGCACCTTCCGCTTCGGCACGCACGATCTTGGTCAGGTCGCGGCGACGCTCTTCGGTCAGCGGCGGCAGCGGCACGCGCAGGGTCAGGCCATTGCTGGACGGGTTGAGGCCCAGATCGGAGGTCAGGATGGCCTTTTCCACCGCCTGGATCATGGAGCGGTCAAAGATGGAGATGGAGAGGGTGCGGGCATCTTCAGCCACCACGTTGGCCAACTGTTTCAGAGGAGTGGCCGCACCGTAATACTCCACCTGGATACCGTCGAGCAGGCTCGGGTGAGCGCGGCCGGTACGGATCTTGGACATCTGGGTCTTGAGCGACTCTACGCTCTTGGCCATGCGGTCCTTGGCGTCGTTTTTAATCTCGTTGATCACAGTGGTTTTCCTTTTGGCGAACGAGCCGTCAACCGGCCCGTATCTATCTTATTGGCTGGCGTCATGGACAAACGAGCCGAAGCTCACGCTTGTCTCACTTGCTGACGTGATGGATCAGGGTACCTTCCGGCTCGCCCATGATCACCCGACGCAGCGCACCCGGCTTGTTCATGTTGAACACCCGGATCGGCAGATCGTGGTCGCGGGCCAGAGTAAAAGCAGCAAGATCCATTACTTTGAGTTCTTTTTCAAGAACTTCATCATAACTCAGTTCATGGCACAGCACGGCATCCGGGTTCTTGACCGGATCGTCGGTGAACACGCCATCGACCTTGGTGGCCTTGAGCACGACGTCAGCTTCGATCTCGATCCCGCGCAGACAGGCCGCAGAATCGGTAGTGAAGAAGGGGTTGCCGGTACCGGCGGAGAAGATCACCACCTTGCCGGCGCGCAGCTGGCTGATGGCTTCGGCCCAGACATAGGAGTCACAGATGCCTTGCAGGGAGATGGCAGACATCAGACGGGCATTCACATAAGCACGATGCAGGGCATCACGCATGGCCAGACCGTTCATCACGGTAGCCAGCATACCCATGTGGTCGCCCACCACGCGGTTCATGCCCGCCTTGGCAAGACCGGCACCACGGAACAGGTTGCCGCCACCGATGACCAGACCGACCTGAACACCCAGCTCAACCAGTTCTTTGATCTCTTGGGCCATCCGATCCAGCACCGCCGGATCAATGCCAAAACCCTCGGATCCTTGCAGGGCTTCACCACTCAACTTCAGAAGAACACGTCTGTATGCAGGCTTGGGATTGGTACTCATGTCACTGATTCCTGGTCATATAAAGACCGCGACATAAGTCGCGGTCTGGGGAAACGGAAAAACCGGTTCGATTAGGCCTTTTGAGCGGCCGCGATTTGGGCTGCAACTTCCGCAGCGAAATCGGTCTCTTGCTTCTCGATGCCTTCGCCCACTTCGAAACGGGTGAAGGAAACAACGTCAGCGCCTTCTTTCTTCAGCAGCTCGGCAACGGTCATGGAAGGATCTTTCACGAACGGTTGACCAGTCAGGGAAACCTCACCGGTGAACTTCTTCATGCGGCCTTCAACCATTTTCTCGGCGATCTCTTTCGGCTTGCCAGAGTTGATGGCGATGTCGATCTGGATTTCGCGCTCTTTGGCAACGACTTCAGCAGATACATCTTCCGGCTTGACGAATTGCGGGCTGTTGGCAGCAACGTGCATGGCCAGATCTTTGGCCAGCTCGTCGGAACCACCGGCCAGCTTGGTGATAACACCGATGCGGGAGCCGTGAACGTAGGTGCCCAGGTTGTCACCTTCAACCAGCATCACGCGACGCAGGTTCATGTTCTCACCGATCTTGGCGATCAGGTTGGTGATGGTCAGCTCAACGGACTCGCCGTTGCCGAAGTCAGCAGCTTTCAGCGCGTCAACGTCAGCGATCTTCTGGGTAGCGGCGATTTCAACGATTTTCTGACCCATGGCCAGGAAGCCGGCATCCTTGGAAACGAAGTCAGTCTCGCAGTTCAGCTCGATCATGACGGCAACGTTGCCTTCGGTACGGGCGAAGATCACACCTTCAGCGGCGATACGGCCAGCTTTCTTGGCGGCTTTGGCCTGACCGGATTTGCGCATGTTTTCGATAGCCAGTTCGATATCACCGTTGGCTTCTTCCAGTGCTTTTTTGCAATCCATCATGCCAGCGGCGGTGCGCTCGCGCAGTTCTTTTACCAGGGCGGCAGAAATGTTTGCCATGTCCAGTATCCTCGGTCTTGAATTGACAAGAAACAGGGGCCACAAGGGCCCCTGCTAACCAATTACATCAGCTTGGTTAATAAGGGCTTTGCAGTCCTTATCAATTACTCAGCTTCAACGAAGCCATCTTGTTCGGCTTGAACAACGATGTCCTGAGCGCGAGCTTCCAGTACGGTGTCAGCAGCAGCATTCAGGTACAGCTGAACGGCACGGATAGCGTCGTCGTTACCCGGGATGACATAGTCAACGCCGTCCGGGTTGGAGTTGGTATCAACGATGGAAACTACCGGGATACCCAGGTTGTTGGCTTCTTTGATAGCGATGTGCTCGTGGTCGGCATCGACAACGAACAGAACGTCAGGCAGGCCGCCCATGTTCTTGATACCACCCAGGCTCTTCTCCAGCTTTTCCATTTCGCGAGTACGCATCAGCGCCTCTTTCTTGGTCAGCTTGTCGAAGGTACCGTCTTGGCTCTGGGTTTCCAGATCTTTCAGGCGCTTGATGGACTGACGAACGGTTTTCCAGTTGGTCAGCATGCCGCCCAGCCAGCGGTGGTTAACATAGAACTGGTCGCAACGCTCAGCGGCTTCTTTTACGGCTTCAGACGCGGCACGCTTGGTACCTACGAACAGTACCTTGCCCTTCTTGGCAGCTACGGAGCTGATGAAGTTCATGGCATCGTCAAACATCGGAACGGTTTTTTCCAAGTTGATGATGTGAACCTTGCTGCGGGCACCGAAGATGTAGGATTTCATTTTCGGGTTCCAGTAACGAGTCTGGTGACCGAAGTGAACGCCGGCTTGCAGCATGTCGCGCATAGAAACTTTAGCCATTTTATACCTCTATTGGGGTTAGGCCTCCACACATCCCATATAACCGACCCGTTAAGGCACCCCGGCATATGTGTCGATGTGTGTGTGTTGTTTAAGTAAGGGTGATGGCATGAGGACACAAGTTCCCCATTCCGGCGCGCTTTATACCATAACTTTGGTCAGGACACCACCAGCCGAACCGCTAAAAATGGATCCCTGGGCAGCATGCTGCAGTGCCGATTTGACGCTGTGATGACAATCACACTGGAAGTAAACGGGGGTTGGGGATAAAATTTTGGCCTGATTGCAAACGCATCTATTTTTCATTACCTGATTGCCGGACATCGATAGATGCGCGATCAGGTCCCAAGAGAGATCCCATGTCCATTAAAATCAAGACACCGGAAGAGATTGAAAAGATGCGCGTTGCCGGCCAACTGGCCGCCGATGTGCTGGTCATGATCGCCCCCCACGTCAAGGCGGGCGTCACCACCGACGAACTGAACACCCTCTGCCACGACTACATCGTCGACGTGCAGCAGGCCATCCCTGCGCCGCTCAACTACCACGGCTTCCCCAAGTCCATCTGCACCTCGGTGAACGATGTGATCTGCCACGGCATCCCGAACCATAAGAAACTGCGGGAAGGGGACATCATCAACCTGGACATCACCGTCATCAAGGATGGCTACCACGGCGATACCTCGGCCATGTTCATTGTGGGTGAGACCACCCCGCTGCGCCGTCAGCTCTGCAAGATTGCGCAAGAGAGCCTCTACGCCGCCATCAAGCAGGTGCGTCCGGGCATGTGCATCACCGAGATCGGCGCCGTGATCCAGCCCATCGTCGAGAAGGCCGGTTTCTCCGTGGTGCGCGACTACTGTGGCCATGGCATCGGGGCCGAGTTCCATGAAGAGCCGCAGATCCTGCACTATCGCAACGGCGGCAAGCAGGAGCTCAAACCGGGCATGTGCTTCACCATCGAGCCCATGGTCAACAGCAAGAAGTACCACTGCAAGGTCAATCCGAAGGATGGCTGGACCGTGACCACCAAGGATGGCGGCGACTCCGCCCAGTGGGAACACACCCTGCTGGTGACCGAGGATGGCTGCGAGGTGCTGACGCTGCGCCCGGATGACACTATCGACCGTCTCATCAAACACGGTTAACATCAAACCCCGGCCTCCCGCCGGGGTTTTGTTTTTATCAGCCGCGACCCCGTGCGAGAACCGCGCACAGGCGTGCGACAGTAGAGTGTGAGACGCCATGGATGCCAGCCTGCTTTCCCCCCACCTGTTACCCGACGCTCAGCTCACCCGCGAGAACTGCAAGGAGTACCTGAGCCGTTTTCTCGGCTGGCTGCACGCCCGCTTCGATGCCGGTGACAACATCATCGAACTGGTGGCCACCCGCTCCGAATACATGGACGAGCTGCTGACCCGGTTGTGGCAAAAGTTCGGCTTCGACAAGACGGAACTCACCCTGATCGCGGTGGGTGGCTATGGCCGCGGCGAACTGCACCCCCACTCCGACATCGACCTGCTGATCCTCTACGAAGGGGACGAGCTGGACGAGGTGCTGGGGCTGCGCATCGGCGAATTCATTACCCTGCTGTGGGATCTCAAGCTGGAGGTGGGCCAGGCAGTGCGCAACGTGGCCGAGTGCCTCGAGCAGGGACGCGGCGACATCACGGTCGCCACCAACCTCATCGAGGCGCGCTACATCACCGGCCGCGAGGCGGGCTTCCAGCAGCTCAAAGAGGCCACCGGCCCCCAGCACTTCTGGCCGAGCGAGCAGTTCTTCAAGGCCAAACGCGAAGAGCAGGCCCAGCGCCACCAGCAGTTCCTCGGCACCGCCTACAAGCTGGAACCGGATCTCAAGAGCAATCCGGGCGGCCTGCGCGACATCCAGACCCTGGCCTGGGTGGCTCGCCGCCACTTCGGCGCCACCACCCTGTTCGAGATGACCAGCCACGGCTTTCTCAACCGGGCCGAGTATCGCGAGCTGCTCGACTGCCAGAACTTTCTGTGGAAGGTGCGCTTCGCCCTGCACATGGCCATCAACAAGGGCGACAACCGGCTGCTGTTCGATCGCCAGCGCACCGTCGCCCAGATGCTGGGCTTCGAGGGGGAAGGCAACGCCCCGGTCGAGCAGATGATGAAGCGCTTCTACCAGACGGTGCGGCGGGTCTCCGAGCTCAACGAGATGCTGCTGCAGCTGTTTGACGAGGCGATCCTCGGCAACACCGCCATGGACGTGCGCCGCCTCTCCGACGAGTTCCAGCTGCGCGGGCGCCTCATCGATGCGGTGGATTCCGAGCTGTTCGGCCGTGAGCCCGCCGCCATCCTGCGCCTCTTCTACCAGATAGCCCAGCACCCGGAGATTGCCGGTATCCACTCCGCCACCCTGCGCCAGCTGCGCGAGGCGCGCCGCAAGCTCAACTGCTGGCTGCAGGACTTGCCGGAATGCCGCCGCCTGTTCATGGCGCTATTGCGCCACCCCAACGGCATCGGTCAGCCGCTCACCCTGATGCACAAGTACGGCATCCTGGCGGCCTACCTGCCGCAGTGGAACCTCATCGTCGGCCAGATGCAGTTCGACATGTTCCACGCCTACACGGTGGATGAACACACCCACCGGCTGCTCAAGAACATCCACCAGTTTCCCAACCCGGCCAGCCGCCAGACCCACCCGCTCTGCCACGAGGTGTTCACCCGGCTGCGCAAACCGGAGCTGCTCAGCATCGCCGCCCTGTTTCACGACATCGCCAAGGGGCGGCGTGGCGACCATTCAGAGCTCGGCGCCGTCGATGCGCTGGAGTTCTGCCAGCTGCACGGTCTGGATCGCTACGAGAGCCGGCTGGTCGCCTGGCTGGTGCGCCATCACCTGCTGATGTCGGTCACCGCCCAGCGCCGCGATATCTATGACCCTGAGGTGGTCACCGACTTTGCCCAGAAGGTGCGCGACGAACAGCACCTCGACCTGCTTTACTGCCTGACCGTGGCCGATATCTGCGCCACCAACGACACCCTCTGGAACGACTGGAAAGGCACCCTGCTGCGCGAGCTCTACTTCGCCACCCAGAAGGCGCTGCGCCAGGGGCTGGAAAATCCGCCCGACATGCGCCTCAAGATCCGCGAGAATCAGCGCCAGGCCAAGCAGATCCTGGCCCAGCGCGACGTGCCGGAGGAGGCCATCAACCAGCTCTGGAGCGACTTTAAGGCCGACTACTTCCTGCGCCACACGCCGGAGCAGATCGCTTGGCACTGCCGCAAGATCATCGAACACGGCGACAACCCGGCGCCGCTGGTGATCATCGGCAAGCACCCGACTCGCGGCGGCAGCGAGGTGTTCATCTATTGTCGCGACACCCCGAATCTGTTCGCCACCGTGGCCTCGGCGCTGGATCAGAAGAACCTCAACATCCACGACGCCCAGATCATGAATTCGCGCAGCGACTACGTGCTCGATACCTTCGTGGTGCTCGAGCCCAACGGCGAGCCCATCAGCCCCAACCGCACCGCCACCATCAAGAAGGCGCTGGAGAAGGCGCTGCAGGAGCCGGGCAAACTGGTGCTGCGCAGCAAGCCCCTGTCACGGCGTCACCGCCAGTTCAGCGTGCCGACCCGGGTGGTCTTTCTGCCCCACAAGGGGGAGACCCGCCACACCCTGCTGGAGCTGACGGCGCTCGATACCCCTGGGCTGCTGGCGCGGATCGGTGCCGTGTTCCAGCAGTGCGGCCTGTCGCTCCATGCCGCCAAGATCACCACCATCGGCGAGCGGGTGGAGGACTTTTTCAGCCTCACCACCCTGGCCGGCGAGCCGTTGACCCAGGCCGAGCAGCAGGCGCTGGAGGAGCGGCTGGTCAACCAGCTCAACCCGCAAGAGTCGGCCGATGATGAGGGCAGGCCGGGCCTGTGAAGGCCTCACAAGACACCGAGTCTGCCCCTGATTTATCAAGCAGAACAAATGGTTGGACCACGCCAGCACAATAAATCGGCGTTCCCGTGAAGAAATCGGCCCGAGCCCTTAAAAACAATTGGAAAAGTGTGATACAACAAACAGAATTTTTTAAAGGAAACCTGTCATGACCGAGTTGCAACAGATCATCGAAGCGGCCTTCGAGCGCCGTGATTCCATCACTCCCGGCTCCGTCGATGCCGCCACCAAGGCCGCCATCCTGCAAGCCATCGACCTGCTGGACTCCGGCAAGGCTCGCGTTGCCGAGAAGATTGCCGGCGAGTGGGTGGTACACCAGTGGTTGAAGAAGGCGGTACTGCTCTACTTCCGCATCAATGACAACGGCATCATCAAGGGTGACGACGCCCAGTACTACGACAAGGTTCCCCTCAAGTTCTCCGACTACTGCGCCGAGCAGTTCAAGGCTGCCGGTGTGCGCGTGGTACCGCCGGCCACCGCCCGCAAAGGCTCCTTCATCGCGCCCAATACCGTGCTGATGCCCTCCTACGTCAACATCGGCGCCTTCGTCGATGAAGGCACCATGGTCGACACCTGGGCCACCGTGGGCTCCTGCGCCCAGATCGGCAAGAACGTGCACCTCTCCGGCGGCGTCGGCATCGGCGGCGTACTGGAGCCGCTGCAGGCCAACCCGACCATCATCGAAGACAACTGCTTCATCGGTGCCCGTTCCGAAGTGGTGGAAGGGGTGATCGTGGAAGAGGGCTCCGTCATCTCCATGGGCGTCTTCATCGGCCAGTCCACCCGCATCTATGACCGTGAGACCGGCGAGATCCACTACGGCCGAGTCCCTGCCGGCTCGGTGGTCGTCTCCGGCTCCCTGCCCTCCAAGTGCGGCAAGTACAGCCTGTACGCCGCCGTCATCGTCAAGAAGGTGGATGCCAAGACCCGTGCCAAGGTCGGCATCAACGCCCTGCTGCGCTCCATCGACGAGTAAGCGGTTTGCGGTGATTTAAAAGGGCGCCTGATGGCGCCCTTTTGATTTTGGCGCCCCTGTCACAGGCAAGCCACACCGACTCGGTTAAGATAGATTGGTCAGGATCGTTTCAAACCGAGGAAGCCCGATGTACGAGAATCTGAAGAGCCTGGGGATCCAGGAACCCACCTCAGTGGACAGTTATACCCTGCGCCAGGAAGCCAATCACGACATCCTCAAGATCTACTTCAAGAAACAGAAGGGCGAGTTCTTCGCCAAGAGCGTCAAGTTCAAATATCCGCGCCAGCGCAAGACCATGCTGGTCGATTCGGGCACCCACGAGTACAAGGATGTCACCGAGATCAACGCCAATCTCAAGTACGTGGTGGATGAGCTCGACAACCTGACCCAGGGCGTGCACGTGCAGGCCGACCCGGACATCAAGCAGAAGATCTTGCGCGACCTGCGCCACCTGGAAAAAGTGGTGCAGAACAAGATCAGCGAAATCGAGCGGGATCTGGAAAAGCTCTAAACCGGTCTGATGCAGCAAAGGCGCCCATGGGCGCCTTTTTCTTTGAGCTGAAGACCGATGGCAACATTGATACCACGCCGGTCGAAACATGCACCACGGCATCCGGCAACCCTATGACGCCCAGCAAAAAGGGAGGCTTGCGCCTCCCTTTTCAACAACTCTGGTATTCAGGCAACGATTAGTTGCTCTTCATCCAGATGTCCATGTCGGTTTTCAGGTTGTCGGACTTGGTACCGAAGATGGCTTGTACGCCGGAACCTGCCACTACCACACCGGCAGCGCCCAGTTTCTTCAGACCAGCCTGGTCAACCTTGGCCACGTCTTTCACACCGACCCGCAGACGGGTGATGCAGGCGTCCAAGGAGGCGATGTTATCTTTGCCACCGAAGGCAGAGACCAGTGCGGCAGACATCTCGTCCTTGCTCTGACCAACGCTCTCTTCGGCCGCTTCGTCTTCACGACCCGGGGTTTTCAGGTTCATGGCACGGATGACCACGGTGAAGACCACGTAGTAGATGACGGCATAGACCAGACCCAGACCCACCAGCAGCAGCATGTGATCGGCACGCGGGGATTGCACCACGAAATCGATGAAGCCGTTGGAGAAGGTGTGACCGTGTACCACACCCAGGGAGTTGGTCAGCACGTAGGCCAGACCAGCCAGCACGGCGTGGATGGCGTACAGTACCGGCGCGATGAACAGGAAGGAGAATTCGATCGGCTCGGTGATACCGGTCAGGAAAGAGGTCAGGGCGGCAGAGGCCATGATACCTACGATCTTGGCGCGGTTTTCCGGCTTGGCGGAGTGCGCGATGGCAAACGCGGCGGCAGGCAGACCGAACATCTTGAACAGGTAGCCACCGGCCAGCTGACCGAAGCCGTTGCCGGCAGCGCGGGAAGCGTCGTCAGCAGTCAGGAAGCAGGTCATGATGCCGTGTACGGTTTCACCGGCAGCGTTGACACAGGTACCCGCCTGATAGAAGAAAGGTACGTTCCAGATGTGGTGCAGACCGAACGGGATCAGGGAGCGCTCAACCACGCCGTAGATACCGAAGGCCAGTACCGGGTTCTGGTTGGCAGCCCAGTCGGAGAAGGCACCGATGGCAGCACCCACCGGCGGCCAAATGACGGACAGGATCACGCCCAGGCCGATGGAGACGAAACCTGTGATGATGGGCACGGCGCGTTTGCCGGCGAAGAAGCCCAGATACTCGGGCAACTGGATCTTGTAGAAACGGTTGAACGCCCATGCGGCCACGCCACCGGCGAGGATACCACCCAGGACGCCGGTTTCGATGGTCTCAACGCCCATCACAGGCGCCATGACCTTCAGGGTGGCAACCATGATACCGTAGCCGACGATGGCTGACAGACCGGATACACCGTCGTTATTGGTAAAGCCGAGGGCTACACCCACTGCGAACAGCAGGGCCATCTGACCAAATACGGAACCACCGGCCTGCTCCATCAATTGGGAGACAATTTCCGGCAACCAGCTGAAGTGGGCAGCACCCACCCCCAGCAGAATACCTGCAACGGGCAAGACCGATACTGGCAGCATCAGCGCCTTACCGACCTTTTGCAGATTAGAGAAAGCATTTTTTAACATGTGTGCGCTCCTGAATGGAATGTCTTACCGTAGACGCTTCAGTCCAATTTATAGACGATCATCAACATCATCTCTCATCGGCATGAATTCGACGCGGGTTTGTTTATTTTGACCAGCTGAATATAACCCAGCAGATCGCAAATATCTTCCATCAGGGGTAAGCGAATAAAAAATTTGGAGGGGAGATCACAAGATAATTTAGGCGGGAATTTTTGGCTAATTACGGATATATTTCGGCATCTTCATGCTAAACCATAAATATGAAAAGTGCTGTTTCGCATTGTATTTTAGCCAATCAAACCAATACCCAACGAAACGCATTGTAACTTAATGTAACCATTTGCTGTTTTTTCTATTTTAGTCTACCGATTAAAAAGGCCTCCAACAAGGGAGGCCTCAAATAAATATTATATTTTAAAGACCGGGCAATATTCAGCCCTTTTGGGAACGTTTCACCGCATCAATAAAGACCGATTTCGCCTTGGTCGAACCGGCCCGCTCCGCCTCGCTGACCAGTTGCATCGCCTTGTCGATATCACCGGCTTTCACCGCTTTTTCGATCTGGGATTGATAGAAGGCCTCGGTTTCGCTCAGCATGGGGGCACTGCTCTTGACTGCGCCGGCGGTCGCCAGGGGCACGACAAGCTTGTTTGGTGCCGTGTTGACTACCGGGGTGTTGGCATCAATCACATCCTGATAGACAGGCTTGTAATAGTTGCTCTCGGTTTTGACACCACTCAAGTCCTCCACAGAGAGGCTGACCACGCCCCAGGGGGAGTGCGGAATGACGGGGTCTTTTTCACCATAATCAACCACCCCCAGCGACTTGGTCATCAGCTTGGAAGGGCTAAGGATGGTGGTTGTTTTGTCCAGACCGCTCTGGTCTGTGTAGATCACCATGTAACTTTCGTTATTGGGGTTACCAACATAGGAGCGATCCACGGTAAACACGGCTTCCATGCGATCCCCTTGCAGCATGCGTGCAGGCTCGTACTTGAACACATCGCTGCCCAACTTGCGGGTCACATTGAATTTGGAATCCAGCATCAAGACGGTCGGGTTGAACAGCGATTTGTCGATCAAGCCATCAACCGTGATGCGCAGGTCACCGGAGTTGACCGGCAACCGGAAGGCGGCAAAGTGGCTTTTCCCTTCGCTGAAAGCGTAAACGGGGGAGCTGCCATCAATGGGGATAAGCTTGGTTGCGCCCGGTTGTATGTCCTGGAACGGCAGACTGGAGACATCGCGACAGCAGCTGCCAATCGTAGCCAATTGGCTCATCGCAACGTCGCGATTTCCCATGATGGACTTGAACTCCTGAGTCGGCGCTACCGTCGTTTCCAACGTGGCGCACCCACCCAGCACAACAGAACAGAATACAGTCAAGGCTAATCTGGAATATCTCATCGCGTGACCCTAAGAAACGTGTTGTAAAAAAAGAGCCCCCGTCATGCGGGGGCACTTGCAGTCATGACGTCAACAAATTACCACCAAGCTTCAGCTTGAACACCGAAGTTCCAGGAGTCGTCCTGCTTCACGCCATTGGCATCCGGGCGGAACTGGCCGTCAGAATCTAGGTAGGAAGCATATACGCGGATTTCCGGGCGGGCCCAGAAGCTGGAACCGGCGGACCAAGCCTGAGCCAGGGTGTATTTCTTGCCGATAGTGCTGGTTTCGGTACCATTGTTCGGCTTGTAGCTGTCATGGTGATAGCCAAGCTCGGCGATGGTCTTCATGGTGTCATTCCACTTGTACATCGGGCGAACGACAACGGAGAAGGTATCTTTGTCAGCGCTGTCATTGTCGATGTCACTGGCAGTACCGTAAACCAGCTGGTGACCGAACTCGACCTTGTCGCCAACCGGCAGCACGCCCCAGTTGATGAAGCGCCAGCCATCGCCCTTGGCGGCAGATTGGCTCAGGCCGCTGCCAGAACCGCTACCGTAGTCAACAGCCTGAGAGGCATAACCGTCTGCAAAATACTGAACTACGGTCTTGTTGAAGCCGCCCAACATGGATTGGGTCAGCTCGGCGGTCAGCATGTGGCCGTTTTTCTCGTAATCCTTGCTGCCCAGAGCAGCTTTCTGTTCATCAGTCAGGTTGCCACGGGCGTAGTCATAGCCCAGCTCCAGGGAGCCGTCTTTCCACAGCGGGATACCAGCATAACGCAGGTCAAGTACGTCGGTATCTACACGTTTGTCGACACCCACACCACCTACAAACTGATCGTAATCTTCCCACGGGTCGTTACGCAGCCATGCAAAGGAGAGCTTGCCCGGACCTGCCTGGATGTTTTCTACACCAGCACCGGCACCAGACACATCCCAGTAGTAGAAGTCAGAGATGTGGATGTCGTGACGTTGGTAGTAACGCTTACCAGCCCACAGAGTGGCTTCCGGTGCGAAACCCAGCACACCCTTGGCTTGCACGTTGAATTGGCGCAGTGCAAAGTCGGCATCGCTGCCGCTGGTGCTTTCCCAGTCACGACCTTGCTGACCGGAGACCATTGCAAACATGGAGTCTACGTAGAAGGACTTGCCATCCTTGTTGTAAGCCTCTTGACCCAGCTGTACTTCGCCGTAGGTCTCGGCTTCGTTGCCCAGACGACCGACTTTTTGTTTGCTGTAAGTTTGCAGGCTGCCGTTATCGGAAGTACCGACACCGGAACGCATGTAGCCGTGGAAATCAACGGCGAAGGCGGCTTGGGAAGCCAGGGCTGCGGTTACTGCTGCAGCGATCGGGAGCCACTTTGCTTTCATTTTCATTTTCCTTATTCCCGCTGAGAGGAGTGTGATCCTGAATATCCAAGTTCTTATCACCATAAAAACGTTTAGGTGATAACCGAGGCCGATTATAGGTAGCCAATTTCGGGACAAACATGAGCTGATTCACAAAATGGCGACAAATCGCCCAGCATTGGCCGTGGAGGGTTTTGTACGATGACAATCAACCTAACTATGCAATAACTCACCACCCACACGGGGATAAAAGAGAAAAGATCCACCATGAAACCGCTACCAACCATTAATTCGCTTCGATGAATAAGTTATAAATATTCAAGTTGATGACAAAAACATGACTGAAATCGCTTTCAATGGGGAACTTTTAAATTTGAGGCATGTCGGCTGCCCCCGAAATAAATCGCTGAACAAAGCGGGGATGGCGTGGAAAATAACCGGATAAATATCGGGCAAATATGGTCAGTTGAGACTGCTGATTACCGCAAAATAAACATCCCCGCCAGACGGGCTGAGCGGGGATGAATAAAGGATAAAAACGGACGATCGCTACAGTTTATTTTGCCAGCCATTGAGCCAGGCCAGCGCTACCTTTTCCGGCTCATCGTCGACGGTGGCATCTATTTCCAGCCGGGGCAGCAGAGGACTGGCACCGAGCTCCTGCAACAGCGCATCGAGGTGACGACCGGCGCCGCAGAAATGCTCGTAGCTGCTGTCCCCCATGGCGACCAGCGCATAACGCCACCCTTTCATGTAGGGGGCCCGGTCAGCCAGAGCGGTGGCCAGTGGCTGCAGATTGGGCGGAATATCACCCTGCCCCGTGGTAGCCGTGATGACCAGCAAGAATCGACTCGCATCCAGATCTGCCAGCTCGGCTTCCTCGTACACCTGACAGCCGTGCCCCGCCTGCTCCAGCTGTGCCGCCAACGTCTCGGCCACCAGCATGGCCGCGCCGTATACGGTACCCACCACTATGTCTATCTGCGCCATCACGGACCCCTTTGACCAACATGGATGCCCAGCATGCCACAGCAACAGCTTGGGCAACACCCCGCGATCGTCAGCCTCAGTAGTCGCTCTCGCTGGCAGGCCAGCCCAGTTCGGCAAACAGCTGCAGCACTTCCTGCCCCAGCGGTGCCTGGATCCGCATCGGCACCTTCAGCACCGGGTGCTCAAAGCTGAGGGTGCGAGCCACCAGCAGCAAACGATCGCAACCATAATGCTCGCGAAAGAAGCGGTTGTGGCGGCCATCGCCGTGGGTAGTGTCACCGACGATGGGGTGGAACAAATGATCCATATGGCGGCGCAGCTGATGCTTGCGACCTGTCTTGGGGAACAGCCGAACCAGGCTGTAGCGACTGGTGGGGTGTTTCTTGGAGACCGCATGGGGCAGCTCGACCTGATGCAGGCGACGAAACGCGGTCACCGCCTCCTGGGCCGGACGATCCGGATCGCTCATGGCGTCGGCGATCTTGTCCAGCTGCTCTTTGAGCGGATAATCGATGAGCCCCTGTTCGGGGGCCCAGCCGCGCACTAGCGCCAGATACTCCTTGTGCACCTGACGGGCGGCAAAGGCTTCGGTCAGGGTGCGGGCCACGGCGGGATCAAGGGCAAACAGCAGCACCCCCGAGGTGGGCCGGTCGAGCCGGTGTACCGGGTAGACGTGGCGACCGCCGATGAGATCCCGGGTCATCTGCATGGCGAAACGGGTCTCGGCCTTGTCGAGCCAGCTGCGGTGCACCAGCAGGCCGGAGGGCTTGTTGACCGCCACCAGCCAGTCATCCTGATAAAGCAGGGTCAGTTGCAAGGCGTTCTCTTCCTGTGCCTGCTCACGCATCATTGCTCAACCACTTTGCCGGAGAGCAGCAGATCGAAGCGGGCGATCAGGCGCAGCAGGGCTTCGACCTCGGCCAGCTCTTCCTTGTAGACTTCGCTGGCCATGGGATAGAGGGAGACGCTGCTGGGCAGCGGCGCCTGCAGCAGCACCAGCTGCTCCATGCGCGGGATCAGCACGAACTGCAGCCACTGATCGAAGCTCAGGGTATCGACGCAAAATGGCAGCTCGCTGGCCAGGGCCTCTTCACCCGGATGGGCCGCTTGCCAGCGTTCCAGACGTTGCAGCTCGGCGGTCAGTTCACCCAACAGGCCGGCTACCAGCAGATATTGATTCATTGCGTTCTCTTCCTCATCACCACACACCGTCCGCCGCCAATCCTGTGTCGCTGGCGGCAGGCCGAACTTTGCAAAAAAGGGCGTTACTATACACCCTCCCCCCTATCCTCTGCCATGCCCCTTGCGGCCGGCAACACGGGCGAAGAGCCATGTCGGCTCCCGCTCCAGGCGTACCGGGCCAGATGCCGGGCGGCGCGCCCCCACTGGCTATCTTGTGCAACCTCCTTATAATCGGCCCGCATCACCCTTAGCCGGATCACCTCATGTCCACCATCAATACGCTGACCGAATTCTTGACCCAGGCCGACACCCAGTTTCAACTGTTCGACATGGGCCGCCAGGTGCGACCACTGGCGAGCGACACCTTCGAGCGCATCGAGCAGCAGCAGGAGCCCTACCCCTGGCCCCTGCAGCAGCACGCCTGGCTAGGCGTCCACTTCTTCCAGCCGGCCGAATCCCGTCACTACCTGTGGTTTCTCAAGTTTGCCCTCGACGAGCGCGGTCTGCTCATCGCCAGCGGCCCCAAACACTTCATGGATCAGGTGGTGGAAACCCTGGGCTACAAGCTGACCGGCGAGCTCGACGAAGAGAAGGCCCAGCGTCTGGCGGAGAATCCCTACACCTTCCGCCCGGCCGAGGCCAAGATGGCCAGCCTGCACGCCAAACTGGCCCGTCAGCTGGAACAGGCCCCCTCGACCTACTTCGAGGGGCTCTGCCACTATCTGGCGGCCCCGACACCAGAGGGATGGCAGACCCTTGGCGTACAGGGTTTTGCCGACCTGGCTGAGCGGCTGCAGGATGAACGCAACCTGGCGCTGGTGTGCAAGGCGCTGCCAAAACTGCCGCAAGAGCCGCTCTACGCCCTTTGTCAGAGCCTGGAAAACGCCCCGTTGCCGCCGGCCGTACAGGGCGCCCTGTTCGAGCGCATCGGCAAGGAGCAGGAGTGTGCCGAACCCAATGCCGAGACCCTGGCCTATCTGTGCCGGGCACTGGCCTCCTGCAACGGCAGCAGCATGCGCACCAACAAGCTGCTGACCCTGCTGCAAACCCAGCCGAGCCCGGCCCTGCTGCTGGCCATCGCCGGCCGGCTCTGGCCCGATCTGAAGGATGCCGGCATGCTCAGCCTGTTCCTGGAACAGCTGGCCCTGCAGCCGACCCAGTTCTTCAATCAGGTATTTGCCGAGCTGGTGACCCTGCCGGCCCTGCGCAATGATATGCTGGCCAGACTGCGCGACCCCGAGCGCAGCGACGCCCTGGGCCAGGCCATCGGTCGCCTGTTCGCCTCGGCCTGATGATGTCGGCGACCCGCCACCATGGCGGGTCGCCTGTCGCCACGGATCACACCCCGGAAGGAGCCCGCGATGGGTGAAATGTTCGCAATCTTGCTGCTTATCCTCGGTGCCGGTGCCTTCTGGCACCAGCGGCGTCAGGCCGAGCTCGCCTGGCAATACATGCGCCGCTACTGCCAGCATCACGACCTGCAACTGCTGTCGCTGGCCCGCAGCCACCGTGCGCTGGCCCACCAGCCGCTGCGGCTGCTCACCTATTACGAGTTTGAATTCTCCAGTGATGGCGAGAGCCACTATCTGGGGCAACTGCGCATGCAGGGGCTGCAGGTGGTCGGCGTCGAGCTGCCACCCCACCGGGTGCCCACCCTGTAAATCTGCCGCCACGGGGCGGGCCTATAATGTTCAGGAATGCCTCTTGGGAGAGATGAGATGGAATTCCTGACCCACGATCTGGCCGCCCTGTTTGCCCAGCTGGGGCTGGCCAACGACGAGCTGAGCCTGCACCGCTTCATTCACGAGCACCGCTTGGACAACCAGACCCTGCTGCCGGAAGCCCCCTTCTGGAATCGCGCCCAGGCCGACTTTCTGCGCGATGCCCTGTGGAACGATGCGGACTGGTCGGAAGCCATCGACGAACTGGATGTGCTGCTGCGCCGGCCCGACTGACCCTTGCCCCGCTGTTCAGCGCCCCGCGCTTTGGTTAAGCTCTCTGCCCGTCCAGCCCGAACCACTTTTCATCCTGTGCAGGAGTCCCATGTCAGCCCAAGAGATCATCCGCATCGCCAATGAACTGGCCGCCAAGGGGATCACCCCCTCCACCGCCATGGTCAAGGCCCGCCTCAGCCAGCCCGTCCCCATGGCCGAGCTGCTCAAAGTGCTGAGCCAGTGGAAGCAGCAGCCCGCCAGCGCCCCGGAAGCCGGAAGCACAGCGCAGATGGCCCCTGCTCCCGCCGCCGAGCCCACCCTGCTGCAGCTTGCCGAACGGCTCGAACGGCTCGAACAGAAGGTGGATCGGCTGACCGATCTGCTGCTCCAGCAGGGGAAGCAGTGAGCCATGTACATCCTTGAACTCTGCTTTGAGTGCTATCGCGACACCTCGCTGGGCGAGGCCGAGCGGGCCATCGTCAACTACCTCGACATGTTGCGCTATCAGGGCCAGATCCTCGGCCGGGAGTTTCCCACCAGCATGCACGAGGGCTATTTCGTCAGCCGGGTGGTCTGCCCGGAGCAGGACAGCCTGCACCCGGACAACCAGAGCGAGCAGGTCAAGCTGGCCGAGCAGCAGCTCAATCAGGCCGGCCTGCTCGCCCCCAAACTCCAGTTGCAGGGGGCGGATCTGCTCTCCGACAGCACCGACCCTTGCGGTCATGATGGTGAGCGCCCCAGCTGGATGCTGCTCTACACCAGCTTCCTGCACACCTGTTCGCCGCTGCGCTGCGGTGACCACTTCGCCCCCATCCCGCTCTATCGGCTGCCAGCCGTCGCCAACGGCGACCACAAGCAGATCATCAAGTGGCAGGAGGATTGGGAAGCGTGCGATCAGCTGCAGATGAACGGCTCCATCGCCGAGCATGCGGCGCTGCATGAAATCGGTGAAGTGGGTAGCCGGCTCCAGCGCCGTGGCAGCGATCTCGGCAAGCGGCTGGAAGCCCTCACCGGCATCCCCACCTACTACTACCTCTACCGGGTGGGCGGCCGGAGTGCGGCCGAGGAGAAAGCCCGTCCCTGTCCGAGCTGCGGCGGCGAGTGGGCGCTGGCCGAACCCTTGCACGAGATCTTCGACTTCAAGTGCGATCCCTGCCGGCTGGTCGCCAACCTCTCCTGGGATTTCAAGGACTGAGCCCGGCGGTGAACCAAGCAAAAACGCCTTGCCGGTCGGCAAGGCGTTTTTCATTGCAACTGACGCTGTTTATTGCGGCTTATTGCGGCAAAGTCTCAAGCCGCGCGAGGAACGCCGGCAGTGAGGGCGCCAGCACCAACCGACGACCCGAGTCGAGCCACTCCAGCCACACCTGCCCGCTCTCGTTGTCGAGCGACACCAGCGTCATCTCGTTGCGGGTGGTGGCGATGAACAAAGAGGGTGAGCGCTTCAACTTGCGCAGCATCAGCAGGTGGCCGATGAGGTTCTCCTTGAGCAAGTCGAGATCCGCCTCGTTCCAGGGCAGCACAAACTCGAGCCGCAACCCCTTGTAGAGGCAGGGCACAGGGCGGCTGAACCAGCCACCAAACAGGGCCTGTGCGGCCGGATGCAGGGTCAGCTCGAGCGCCTCGTTCATCGCCGTGAAATCGGCGGGTTCGGCGCGCCGATGCGGGCGCCAAGCCACCCGCCCATCCTTGGGCTCATCCAGCTCGCAGGGGGAGCGCCAGTCGGCTTCCCACTCGCACAAGGGCAGCCCTCGCCTCGCCTCGCCATCGCGCTGCCAGCGCAAAAAAAAGTGTTCCAGGGCAGACAAGACTTGATCCGACATCGAAATTCCCCACAATTGCTGCCAAAGTTCGCTATTGCACCATCAAAGCCATGAGCAGACAAGGTGCAGCGCGGATCGCCAGCCGGCGCTCCCCGCCTTGCCGCCCCCATCGGGCGCATGCTCTGCCATCGCCCATCCAACGTTCGAGTCAGCACACATGAGCAAACAAGAGAGATACGCCGGAGCCAGCGCCCTGCAGGGGCTGAGCCTGGGTCAACAGTCGGCCTACATCAGCCAGTACACCCCGGCCCTGCTGCAGCCGGTGCCCCGCAGCCTGAACCGCGACGACCTCGGTCTTGGCGGCGAATTGCCGTTCCAGGGTTGCGATGTCTGGACCCTGTACGAGCTCTCCTGGCTCAATGCCAAGGGCAAGCCCATGGTCGCCGTCGGCGAGGTCTCGGTCCCCGCCACCAGCGCGAACCTCATCGAATCCAAGTCGTTCAAGCTCTATCTCAACTCCTTCAACCAGACCCGCTGTGACTCGCTGGAAGCGGTGCAGGCTATGCTGGTCAAGGACTTGAGCGCCTGTTCCGGTAGCGACGTGAGCGTCACCCTGTTCCCGCTGGCCCAGGCTCCGCACCACATTGCCGCCCTGCCGGGCGAGTGCATCGACAAACAGGACATCACCGTGGACTGTTACGAGTTCGATGCCGACCTGCTGCAAGGCGCGGCCGGCAGCCAGGAAGTGGAGGAGACCCTGCACAGCCACCTGCTCAAGTCCAACTGCCTGGTGACCAGCCAGCCGGACTGGGGATCCGTGGTGATCCACTATCGCGGCCCACAGCTGGACCGGGAAAAACTGCTGCGCTACCTCATCTCGTTTCGCCAGCACAACGAGTTCCACGAGCAGTGCATCGAGCGGATCTTCACCGATCTCAAACACTTCTGCCGCCCGAGCCAGCTGACCGTCTATGCCCGCTACACCCGTCGCGGCGGCCTGGACATCAACCCGTTTCGCAGCGACTGGGAAGTGGTGCCGGCCAACCTGCGCCTGATCCGGCAATAACCGGTCACCCCGCCGGGCCTGCAACGCTGCCACGGCCCGGATCGCGGGGTCGGCGTGCAATCTGTCAGTAAACTCTGGACGCACGGGGGCGGGCTTGGATAACATGCCCTCACTCCCGTGCTGCCCTTAATCCAATGAATCAACTGTTTTTTCTGGCAATGATGATGTCCTCCCTGTCGGCTCCTGATCTGGATCTGGCCAAGGAGCAGTTGTCCATCGATCTGCAACAGGCCCAGACCCTGGTGCTGACCGATCCCGCCAGATGCGTGCAGATCACCTCCGCCTTCCTCACCCGCACGGCCAATAATCCCAAGCAAATCATCAGCAATCGCCAGGAGTACGGCTATCGGGAGCCACTGCTGAGCTATGGCACCGCCGCCCAGGCCACCGGTGCCCACCTGCTCAAGGGGGAGTGCCTGCTGCAGCTTGGCCAGTTCCAGGCGGCCCAGAAGTCCCTCGATCAGGGCATCGCCATGGCAGCCAAGGAGCAACAACTGGAGCTGCAGGCCCACGGCCTCTATCTGAAGATCCGCAGCCAGAACCTGCAGGAGCGCTCCCACGGCGCCAGCGGCGGCCTGCTCGGCCAGCTGGAGACCCTGCTCAGCACCCCCAGCCTGAAAGAGAGCCAGCTGCAGGTTTACAGCCGGCTGCTGCGCACCAACGCCAGCATAGAGGCGCACCAGTTCGACGAGGCCAAGCGTCAGCTGGCCGAAGCCCGTCGCTGGGCGGATCAGACCAAGAATCCGCTGGCCAGCGCCTGGGTCAGCGCGGTGAGCGGCGACCTCTACCACGCCCTCAAACAGCCCCAGCTCTCGCTGGGTGACTACATCGATGCCCAGCAGCAGGCCAGAGGGTTGCAGGATCCGCTGTTCCTCGGCCTGCTGTCGAACCAGATAGTGAACCTCTATCAGGAGGAGCAGGAGCCGCAGAAGGCGCTGCAATACGCCAACGAGGCCGCCAACTACTTCCATGCCCTCGGCAATCCCTCCCTGCTGAGCGACGCCCTCATCGTGCTGGCCCGCCTCAACCGGGAGCAGGGCGAGATGAACATGGCGCTGGTCTACTTCTTCAATGCCCTGGATCTGCTGGACGAGGGCAACAACCGCACCCGCATCGCCCATCTCAAGTACGAGATAGGCAAAACCTATCTGGAAACCGGCAACCTGACCCTGGCCCGCAACTACCTCACCGCGGCCCGCCAGTCCCACGAGCTGGGGGACGACAAGGAGCCGCTGATCGACACCCTGCTGCTGCTGGGTGAGCTGCACCTCAAGCAGAAGGAGGCGGGCATCGCCATCCTGCAGCTGGAAAACGCGCTGGCACTGGCCAACCAGATCGGCGACGCCCAGCGCCAGTTCGAGATCTTCCGCCTGCTCTCGGCGGCCTACGAGCAGAAGGGCTATCTGCAGCAGGCGCTGGACAGCTACAAAAATTTCCACCAGCGCAGCGAACAGGTCCGCCAGCAGCAGGTCGATCTGGAGCAGGAGGCGATCCGCGACAACTATGCCCAGGTGGAGCGGGAGCAACAGATCAAGGAGCTGCAGCAACAGCTGAGCACCAGCAAGCATCAGCAGGATCGCTACCTCTGGTCGAGCGTGGTGACCGGTCTGTTGCTGACCCTGTTCATCTATCTGTTCTTTACCCTCTGGCTCAAGCTGCGGGTCGCCCGTCTGCAGGGCAAACAGCTGGGCGAGGCGTTGCTGCTCGAGCCACGCACCGGGCTGGCCAACTGGCAGCGACTGATGAGCCGCTGGCCGCGGGAGATGGCCAAGCGCCAGCAAAAATCCGAGCGCTGGTATTTAAGCGAGCTGCCCACCAGCGAGTTCGACGACAAGCTGCACTACCTGCTGTTTCGGGTGCCCTTCCTGGTCAACAGCCTGGAACAGCACGGTTATCAGGTGAGCCGCGAGATAGAGCAGGCCTTCGGCGCCTACGTCAACGGCCTCACCCCGCAGGATGGCCGCATCTACGACCTGCGCGAAGGCCACCTGCTCTATGTGGTGCCTCAGCGCCATGTGGAAGACCTGCACCGACTGGCCCGCGAACTGCTTGCGGCACTGGCCGAATTCCCCTGCCAGCACCCGCTCGATCGCCACATCAGCCTCGGCATCGTCAGCCACCCCTTCCTGCCCAAGGCGGCCACCGCCCTCGATCATCACGGCCTGTTCGACCTCTGTTATCTGGCCCTGGCAGGAGCCATTCAGCTCAGCGAAAAACACCAGCAAAGCGTCTGGCTGGAGCTGGCCGCCATCGATTGCCAGCAGGCCGCATTTTTTAATGGGGATGTGTGGCAATGCTGCTTGATGGCAATTGACAAGGGACTGGTAAAAGTAAATTCTTCTCATGAAAAGCAATGGGTTAATTGGCTTCGACTTTCACGGACGAAAGCGCCGGTTGATCAATGACAAATAGATAATCAACTGGGTCTGGAACTGGGTTCGACCGCTGTTGCTATCCAACACAACAACGATAATGACAACAGGGCGACCTGAATAATGAATGATATCGCTGCCGTAGCCGGACAATTGGCCAGACTCAGGGAATCCCTTCAGCAAAAGCAGCTGGAGCTGGACGGCGTCGTCTCTTTCTCCGACACCGAACGCGCCCGCAGCATCCAGTTCATCGCCAAGCTGATGCAGGCCTGTCGCGGCCACGATCGCGAGCTGGACAACAAGCTCGCCAAGCTCAAGCAGAAACTCGATGGCAACCCGCCGCTCTCCTCCCTCGATGCCGACCTCGCCGTCATCGAGAAGCTGCTGCAGCAGCACGGCAACGCGCTGGAAGAGTCCATCTCCCTGACCAAGTCCGCCATCGAGCTCGGCAGCAAACAGCTCAAGGCTCTCAAGGGCTTCCCGGAAGATACCCGCAAATCCCTCAAGGAGTTTCTGGCAAGCCCGGATGGCTATGGCATCGGCGATCACCAGAAGAAGGTGATCCGGCTGCTGGAGTTCTACCAGCAGGCCATCAAGATCCAGCTGCTGCCCACCCAGCCCCTGCTGGCCCAGAGCACGCCTGCCGGCAACCAGGCCGAAACGGTCACCGACCTTGCCGCGCCGGAGCCGGGCGCCCCCTTTGACGTCAAGGTGCACGCCCACATCGCCGACGAGCTGCAGCGGCTCATCACCGAACTCGACTTTGCCGGCGCCGTCGGCGAGAGCTTGGCGGACATTCGCCGCCAGCTGCTCAATGGCATCACCCCTCCCCTGCTGGCGGAGATCTGCCTGCAGGTGATCGAGCTCATCATCGAGGGCACCCGCGAGGAGCGCAAAGCCTCCCAGGCGTTTCTGAGCACCCTCAACGAGAGTCTCTCGGCGGTCCACTTCAGCTTCACCGAATCCCTCGACGAGGGGCGCGCCCTGCAAAGCGCCACCCTGGATACCCGCAAGGCCATCGACAGGGAGCTCAAGGCCATCGACCATACCCTGGCCAGCCATGACACCATTGATGACCTCAAGGGGGCCATCTCCGGCCACATGGGGGCCATCAACCTGCTGCTGCAGGACAGGGAGGCCATGGCCGCCCGCGAGCGTCACCTGCTGACCCGCCTCTCCACCATGGAGGCCAAGCTGCGGCTGATGAAGGAGGAGACCGCCGAATACAAGAAGCGGCTCACCATCCAGAAACACAAGCTGTTCCTCGACAGCCTGACCCAGGTGCACAACCGGGCGGCCCTCGACGAGCGGCTCGAGCTCGAATACAAGCGTTGGCTGCGTTACAACACGCCGTTGTGCCTGGCCATCATCGACATCGACCACTTCAAGCACATCAACGACAACTACGGCCACATGGCCGGCGACAAAGCGTTGAAGGTGGTGGCCAAGGCGCTTCAGGGTGCCCTGCGCGACACCGACTTCATCGCCCGCTTCGGCGGCGAGGAGTTCGTGGTGCTGCTGCCGAACATCAACCCGGACAAGTTCCAGAAGCCGCTGGAGACCTTGCGCCAGACCATCAAGAGCATTCCGTTCCGTTTTCGCGATGCCAGGGTCGAGATCACCATCTCCATCGGTGCCACCCTGTTTAGGGAGGGGGATCACACCACGGACGCGTTCGAGCGGGCCGACAAGGCACTCTACAGCTCCAAGAACTCGGGTCGGGATCAGGTCAATCTGGCCTGATCGGCGACTAAAAAAGCAGCAAACGCACTTTCCCCCTATTCCCCTGCCCCACCGCTTACATCTACTATCAAATTCAAGGGATGCCACAGGGCATCCCGTTTTCTCCCCAGGGAAAAGCACAACGATAACAAGCGAGTGAAAGGGGAACCTATGATTACGCACATCAATCCAGTCGGCAGCATGGACTTGCTGTCCCAGCTCGAGGTGGACCGCCTCAAGCAAACCGCCTCCAGCGATATCTATCAACTGTTTCGCAACTGCTCGCTGGCGGTACTCAACTCCGGCAGCCATACCGACAGCTCCAAAGAGATACTGGAGCGCTTCAAATCCTTCGATATTCATGTGATCCGGCGCGAGCGCGGGGTCAAGCTCGAGCTGTTCAACGCCCCCGAGCACGCCTTCGTCGATGGCGAGATCATCCGCGGCATTCAGGAGCACCTGTTCTCCGTCCTGCGCGACATCCTCTACGTGTCGACCCAGCTGGAGTCGAACCGGCTGGTCAACCTGACCAGCTCCACCCACATCTCCAACGTGGTGTTCGCCATCCTGCGCAACGCCAAGGCGATCCTGCCGGGCGCCGACCCCAATCTGGTGGTCTGCTGGGGGGGCCACTCCATCAACGAGATCGAGTACCAGTACACCCGCGCGGTCGGCAGCGAGCTGGGCCTTCGTGAGCTCAACATCTGCACCGGCTGCGGCCCGGGAGCCATGGAGGGGCCGATGAAGGGCGCCGCCGTCGGCCACGCCAAGCAGCGGGTGCGCAACGGCCGCTACATCGGCCTCACCGAGCCTTCCATCATCGCCGCCGAGCCGCCCAACCCCATCGTCAACGAGCTGGTGATCCTGCCGGACATCGAGAAGCGGCTGGAAGCCTTCGTGCGCCTCGGCCACGGCATCATCATCTTCCCGGGCGGGGTCGGTACCGCCGAAGAGCTGCTCTACCTGCTCGGCATCATGATGCACCCGGCCAACGAGCGGCAGCCCATGCCGATCATCCTGACCGGTCCGAAAGAGAGCGCCGACTACTTCCGCGCCATCGATGACTTCGTCAAGGCGACTCTGGGCGAGCCGGCCACCAGCCTCTATCGGATCATCGTCGGCGATGCCCCGGAAGTGGCCCGGGTCATGAAAGAGGCGATGCCGAAGATCCGCGAATACCGCAAATCGGTCGGCGATGCCTACTCCTTCAACTGGTCGCTCAAGATCGAACCGGAGTTCCAGTTGCCGTTCGAGCCGGATCACGCCAACATGGCCAGCCTCGACCTGCACCGCAACCAGCCGCCCCAGCTGCTGGCGGCCAACCTGCGCCGTGCCTTCTCCGGCATCGTCGCCGGCAACGTCAAGGAAGGGGGCATCCGCGCCATTGAGAAGAAGGGTCCCTTCAAGCTGCACGGCGACAAGGAGCTGATGCACCTGATGGACAAGTTGCTGGAGAGCTTCGTCAAGCAGCAGCGCATGAAGCTGCCGGGCAGCCAGTATGTGCCCTGCTACGAAATCGTGCGCTGACGGGCAGCACAGCTGAAACGAGGGGCGCATGGCGCCCCTTTTTTGTCGCAGGGGATGCCCGCGGCCATCAATCCCCCATCGAGCCCGCTGGTTTGTTACAATGGGGCGTCCCGACTGCCAAGAGTGCCCCATGTCAAACCCAAGGCCACACCTGCTCATCATCGATGCCCTCAATCTCATTCGCCGGCTGCACGCGGTACAGGCCCAGCAGGCGCTGACCCCGGCCCAGGCGTTGATCGCCACCCGTGCCAACCTCATCAACACCTGCCGCAAGCTGCTGGCCGCCAGCGAGCCGACCCACGTCATCGCGGTGTTCGACGGCGAGGTACACAGCTGGCGCAAGGAGGTCTACCCGGCCTACAAGGAGGGGCGCCCCCCCATGCCGACCGAGCTGCGCGAAGGCTTGAACGAGCTGCAGGATGCCTTCTGGGAATGCGGCGTGGATGCCCTGCTCTCCCAGACCGACGAGGCGGATGATCTCATCGCCACCCTGGCCACCGGCATTGCCCAGCACGGTGCCAGAGCCACCATCATCTCCACCGACAAGGGGTTCTGCCAGCTCATCTGCCCGCAGATCCAGATCCGCGACTACTTCAACAAGCGCTGGCTGGATGCCACCTTCGTCGAGCAACAGTACGGGGTGGCGCCGACGCAACTGGTGGATTTCTGGGCCCTGACCGGCATCGGTGGCTCCAACATCAAGGGGGTGCCCGGTATCGGCCCCAAGACCGCCACCCAGCTGCTGCAGCAATACGGCGATCTGGCCAGCCTGCTGGCGGCCTGCCAGCAGGAAGACGCCGCCAAGGCGCTGCTCAAGCTGCGCCAGCACCAGGATGAGGCCCTGCTGGCCCAACGGCTGGTACGGCTGCAGCGGGACATTCCCCTCGGCTTCAACCTGCGGGAGATCCGCTATCCACCGGCTCCCGAAGCCTGACAAAGCGAAACCGCCAAGCATGACCGGACTCACTCTCGCTGTTGACAAAAACAGATAGAATGTAAAGAAACATGGAGGGTTAGGTGTAGAAATGGTATAAAACCGCCGAATCCTCCCCCTCTGTTCCCTAGAAGTGGATACGTCTCATGTCAAAAAGAAAAATTACCGTCATCCCGGGCGACGGCATCGGCCCCAGCATCATCGAATCCGCCATCCAGATCCTGACCCACGCCGGTTGTGACTTCGAATACGAATACGCGGACGCCGGCCTGGTGGCGCTGGAGAAGCACGGCGAGCTGCTGCCCCAGGCGACGCTGGATCTCATCGAGAAGAACAAGGTCAGCCTGAAGGGCCCGCTCACCACCCCGGTCGGCGGTGGCTTCACCTCCATCAACGTCTCCCTGCGCAAGAAATTCAACCTCTACGCCAACGTCCGCCCGGTGCTCTCCTTCAAGGGGACCCGCAGCCGTTACGACAACATCGACATCATCACGGTACGCGAGAACACCGAAGGCATGTACTCGGGTGCCGGTCAGAAGCGCAGCGACGACAACAAGAGCGCCGAGGCGATGAGCATCATCACCCGCGAAGGGGCGGAACGCATCGTCAAGTTCGCCTTCGAGCTGGCTCGCCAGGAAGGGCGCAAGAAAGTCACCATCATCCACAAGGCCAACATCCTCAAGTCCACCTCCGGCCTGTTCCTGGAAGTGGCCCGTGAAGTGGCCAGCCGCTACCCGGACATCCAGAGCGAAGAGATGATCGTCGATGCCGCCTGCATGAACCTAGTGATGTACCCGGAGCGCTTCGACGTCATGGTCACCACCAACCTGTTCGGCGACATCCTGTCGGATCTGTGCGCCGGTCTGGTGGGGGGCTTAGGGATGGCGCCCGGTGCCAATATCGGCGATGGCGCCGCCATCTTCGAAGCGGTGCACGGCTCGGCGCCGGATATCGCCGGCAAGAACATCGCCAACCCGACCTCGGTGATCCTCGCCTCCATCCAGATGCTGGAGTATCTGGGCATGCAGGACAAGGCCGAACGGATCCGTGAGGCGGTACGCGCCACCATCGAATCCGGCGACCGGGTAACCCGGGATCTGGGGGGTTCCGCCTCCACCAGCGAGTTCACCCAATCCATCATCGACCGTTTGTAATTACACCCAAGATATTGATTTTTAAAGGGAGCTTCGGCTCCCTTTGTTTTATCTCGCCCCGCGCCTCCCCCTTTGTCGATTGGCTACTATGTTCAATAGATAAGGGATAAGGAGATCCATTATGCGCGCTATCGTTACCCTGCTGCTCATCAGCAGCAACGCCATGGCAGTAGACAGGTAATCCCCCCATTTTTAGGGGCATTCAAAAGTAGAGGTCATGCGGCCTGTGCCAGACGCTGTTTCGGCGTGTAGC
>NZ_JAPCIV010000025.1:0-35811 GCF_027707585.1 Aeromonas sp. QDB39
AGGTAGTCGAAAGAATATTGGCATCTTTTGGGAGTTCTAAGTTTCGACCCGTCACTGGTAAATTCTGGCGCATAAGAGCCTCAAGAGTTGGCTGTTTTATTTTATTGTGTTCGGCATTAAGCCCAATTTCTTTAGCGTTACGATAAAGCTAGCATGGACACGATAGGTGCAGCAAGTTAAGGGTTGCATTGCGCATGTAAATCTAGGTTATACCCTAACTGGATGTCAGGCAAGGCCGCGCCGCTTCGTCAGAATAGAGTCATCTTTCGCATTTTTTGACACATGCCCGCGAAGGTCATAGATTTCAGCCTGACAGAAACGGGGTTTGAGGCACAACGGAACAGAAGGAGCACTTAAGCCGCCTTCAACCAAGGAGACATCGTGCAGGGGCACCGCATCGGCTACGTCCGGGTCAGCAGCTTCGACCAGAACCCGGAACGCCAGCTGGAACAGACCCAGGTGAGCAAGGTGTTCACCGACAAAGCCTCGGGCAAGGACACCCAGCGCCCCCAGCTCGAAGCGCTACTGAGCTTCGTCCGCGAGGGCGACACCGTGGTGGTGCACAGCATGGATCGTCTGGCCCGCAACCTCGACGACCTGCGCCGCCTTGTACAGAAGCTGACCCAGCGCGGCGTACGCATCGAGTTCTTGAAGGAGGGGCTGGTATTCACCGGCGAGGACTCGCCGATGGCCAACCTGATGCTGTCGGTGATGGGGGCCTTCGCCGAGTTCGAGCGTGCGCTGATCCGTGAGCAGCAGCGCTACCGGGCCAGCGGCCTCAACCTGGTGACGGCGGCTATCGTGCTGTGGAACACGGTGTACCTGGAGCGCGCCACCCAGGGGTTGGTCGAGGCCGGCAAGCCGGTGGACGGCGAGCTGCTGCAATTCCTGTCGCCTCTGGGCTGGGAGCACATCAACCTAACCGGCGATTACGTCTGGCGGCAGAGCCGCAGACTGGAAGACGGGAAGTTTCGGCCCTTACGGATGCCCGGAAAACCTTAGCGTACGATTTTTTCCGAATTCTGCGGGCTCCCCTAAATCGAATGTCAGCAAGCTCTTGAACGCCGCAGACGGGAAGAAGCTGAATTAAGCAACACATTGAAGCACTGAGCAAGCGGTTCCGTGTTTCCCCACCCTTGTTCTTTTAGCCTGGAAGGTTCGCCGCCGGGCCGGTGCCGGGGATGGCCAGCGGTTTGCCTGGTGCGGGAGTCGCCGGTCACCCCTCAATGTCGTGGTGCGACATCGAGCGCCGGGGGCCTGGTGTTTCGCCTGGGGGGTTCGCCGCCGGGCCGGTGCCGGGGATGGCCAGCGGTTTGCCTGGTGCGGGAGTCGCCGGTCACCCCTCAATGCCTTGGTGCGACATTGAGCGCCGGGGGGCTGGTGTTTCGCCTGGGAGGTTCGCCGCCGGGCCGGGGCCGGGGATGGCCAGCGGTTTGCCTAGTGTTCTAGTTCACATCCTTCCTAAGCGGTGCCGAAGAGAAGTTTCATATCATCAGTACCCAAATCATACCGGAAATGCTCGATAGTGCGGCACTCAAGCAAAACCTGGATGATGTCCGGCGCTTGGAGCTGCGCTTCATGTTGCTGGGCAATGGGGCCAATCTACCTCAGGAGGAGCAGTTGGTGGCCGAGACGGTGACCCGGGTGCAGCAGAGCCTGGCGGATTATGAGAGTGATTTGCGCACCCCGGAGCAGCGGACGCTGTTCGAGGAGTTGCGCAACAAGTGGCAGGCTTATCTGCCCCTGCACCAGGAGATCATGAGCCTGAAGCGAGAAGGGCAGACCGAGGTGGCGGCCCAGAAGTCGGTGGCATCCGTTGCGCTCTACTATGGGCTTACCTCCCTGGTTGGCAAGCTGATGGACCTGAACCAGCAGCAGGCTAGTGCCATGGAGGCCCAGTTTAACCGTGCCAATAAACAGGCCAAGCGCTGGATCGTCGGTTCGCTACTGGCGGCGGTGTTGCTGGTGTTTGGGCTGGCCTACTGGCTCTCCGGCCAGATCAGAAAGCCGCTGGCGCACCTGGTGGAGCAGGCCAATCGGCTCTCCAGAGGCGATTTGAGCGGCACGCTGGATCCGCGCTGCTTTGCTCGCGACGAACTGGGCCAGCTGGCCTCGGCCTTTGGCAGCATGCACACCAATCTGCGGACCCTGATTGCCGATGTGGCCGCTGCCGTTCACCAATTGGGAACGTCGGTGGAGGAGGTCAATGCCATCGCTACCCAATCCTCTCAGGGGGTTGCCCAGCAGCTCCAAGAGATCGATCAGTTTGCCGCCGCCATCAACGAGTTGCAATCCACGGTGCAGGAGGTGTCGCGCAACTGCAACGAGGCGGCCAACTCGGCCAGTACGGCGGCGGGGGACTCCTCGGCGGGGTTGCATGCCGTGCAGTTGGCCATCAAGGATACCGGTGTGGTGGCGCAGAAGCTGGAGCAGGCCGGGCAGGTGGTGGATCATCTGCAGCAGGATAGCCAGAGCATCGGTGTGGCGCTGGAGGTGATCCGCTCCATCGCCGATCAGACCAACCTGCTGGCGCTCAATGCCGCCATCGAGGCGGCACGGGCCGGTGAGCATGGTCGGGGTTTTGCCGTGGTGGCCGACGAGGTGCGCACCCTGGCCAAGCGAACCCAGGACTCTACCAGCGAGATCAACCGCATCATAGATCTGCTGCAGAGCCGGGCCCGCGAGACGGTGGAGAATATGGATCATAGCCGTCAGTTGATGGACACCACGGTGAACAGTACCTCGGATGTGGGCTCCATAATCCACAAGGTCACCGAATCGGTGGCGCTGATCTCGGACATGAACACCCAGATTGCCACCGCCACCGAGGAGCAGAACTCGGTGACCGAGGATCTGAACCGCAACATAGCGGTGATCCATGAGGCGGCCAACGAGGTGGCCAGTGGCGCCGAGCAGACGGCCTCCGCCTGCCTCTCCCTGAGCCAGTTAGCCGAACAGCTGCAGGGACGGGTTGCCCAGTTCCAGTTGTAAGCGTGGTGTGCTGTATCCAGTTCCTGCCGCCATTCGGCGGCGGGAAACCCAATGAAATCAAATAGATACAAAATAATCAAGTAACTTCTCATTAAGTCGTGGCGATGGGCTCCTTTTACCGCTGGTTGATCAGTTCAGCTAGCGGCACAAATGGACCACCATTTATCCTCTCCTGCAGATATTTCCAGAACGACATACCCAACTTTCTGCAGGTATTTTTCAGACTCATAAATGTATCCCGGCAACGTCTCCCTTCCTCGCTGCGGGTGCTTCCGCTCACCTTTCGCTTCTTCACATGACCCCGGATGTCCCGCTCGCTACCATTGGTGTGCAACGGCACCTCCGGCCGCTTCAGCACCAGCAATAATTCGTCCTTGTGTTCGCGTAACCGCTTCAGCAGCCGGTTCAACGGTCAGCTCTGCGCAAGGCAGGCCACGCAGCTCCTGTACGATCCGCTCGACCACCACGCCGTATTGGGCGCGTAACCCTTTGGCATCGCTAGCCACCAGGTCAGCCACGGTGTTGATGCCTTGTGCCACCAACTTAGCGCCCAAGCGCCGTCCTATGCCCCACACCTCATTCACCGGGGTGATAGCCATCAGCCGGGCACGGCGCAGCTCGTCACGCAAGTCCACAACGCCGCCCGTGGCAGGCCACTTCTTGGCTGCATAGTTGGCCAGCTTGGCGAGGGTCTTGGTGGGGCCGATCCCAACCCCTACCGTTAGGCCGGTCCACTGCCACACTCGCTGCCGGATCTGTTGCCCATAGGCTGTCAGGTTCCCGGCAAACGACTCCGACAGTGACAGGAATGCTTCATCGATGGAGTAGACCTCCAGCTCGGGGGCCATGGTCTCTAACGTGCTCATCACTCGGCCAGACATATCGCCATAGAGCGCGTAGTTGGAGCTGAACGCCACACCGCCATGCGCCTCGAACTGCTCGCGGATCTTGAAGTAGGGCCCGGCCATCTTGATGCCCATCGCCTTGGCCTTGGGGCTGCGCGACACCACGCATCCATCATTGTTGGAGAGCACCACGATCGGGCGGCCACGCAGCTCAGGGCGAAACAGCCGCTCACAGCTGGCGTAGAAGTTGTTTACATCAACGAGCGCTATAGCCATCACGCTGCCTCAGATTGCCAATCACATGGGTGACCACTCCGAACAACTCCAGGGAGAGACTCATACAAGGGTCGATAGGCGCGAACGCCGGATTGGCTGGCAGCAGCCGCAACCTCGGCTTGAGCTGCAAGGTCTTTACCGTGAAGCCGCCATCGAGTAGTGCAATCACCACATCACCATGGCGAGGGGTGAGGCTCTTATCGACCACCAGCAAGTCACCGGGAAAGATGCCGACCCCGGTCATGCTCTCCCCCTCGGCACGCAGATAGAAGGTTGCTGCAGGGTGCGGCACGCAGTGGGTGTTGAGGTCCAACTTCCCTTCCAGATAGTCGCTGGCTGGGCTGGGAAAGCCACAAGAGGCGCGGTGCAAGAACAGCGGGATGGTCACCTCGGCGGGTGATGGGTCTGGGGTTAACAGCTTCATGGTAATAACGCCTGTGTTTATATACAGGCATTATAGCGCGCCACCTTTGAACCAGCGCAAGTCCCGCATGCCACTGATGGCGTACCATGGCGCCAACAAATAACAAAGAGATCAGTATGAGTCACAATCTGTGTGCCCTACCGAAAGAGCAGCAAGAACGGGTCGAGGTCGAGAAGGCTGCCGCATATGCCGTATGGAAAGAGCGCAACGGTCACTTGGCCAGCGCAGAAAGCGAAGCAAGCCAGCATAAGGGTGAGCTGGGCAGCTACTTTCTTGAGCAAGTGGGTAAATACAAACGAGGTTAATTATCTCAAGCTGGACTGAACGCGCCTCAGTGGACGTCTTGCCATCACGCATCCGCCTGAAAACACGACATGTTAAAAACCTCAGTATCGAGGCTGAGCGGCTGGCCCGGTATAGTCAATCGAGTTCACGTCAGAGGAGAGATGCAATGAGTCACCAACCCGGCTTTTGGTTAGCGACACGCCAGTGGTCGCTGGCCGCACTGCTGCTGAGCCTAACGCCGCAAGTCGTGTTTGCAGCCGACTGCACCTATCGAAAAGATGCATTGGGCCATACCCGCTATCAATGTGACGATGGCAAGCAGGGCACCTTACGTGAGGATGCGCTTGGCAACATCAAAGACTCGGGAACCGGAACGACCTGGCGTAAGGACGCGCTCGGCAATCTTAAGAGGAGCGATGGCACTACCTATCGGCAAGACGCGCTGGGCAATATTCGCGGCAGCAATGCCAAAACCGGTGAACGGGTGACATGGCGTGAAGATGCACTTGGTCAGTTGCGTGCATCTGATGGCACCGTCTGTCGAACCAACGCGCTGGGGCAACTCAAATGCCGTGGCGAGAGCACACCGCCGGCCTTGCTGGAAGGCAAATGATGGCGTTTTGCAGCAAACGATCTGCCTATCCGTCACTGATGTGATATCCACCATGGTTGCCACAGGGTCAAGTGGGTAAACTCGTTGGCAATCTCTGGCGTGCTCACCCGTATGGGTGCAAACAATCGCCTCTTTTCGTTTTCCATGCGCCCTTGGCGCAAACTGACTCTTATTGGAACCCTTTCCATGGCTATCAAGAAAAACGAACTCTACTCCTCCCTGTGGGCCAGTTGCGATGAACTGCGCGGCGGCATGGACGCCTCCCAGTACAAGGACTATGTGCTGACCCTGCTGTTTGTGAAGTACGTTTCCGACAAGGCCAAGGGCAATCCCTACGCCATGATTGAGGTGCCGCAAGGGGCGAGCTTCGAGGATATGGTGGCGCTCAAGGGCGACAAGAATATCGGCGAGGCGATCAACCTCACCATCTCGGCGCTGGCCGGAGCCAATGATCTCAAGGGCGTGATCGACATCGCCGACTTCAACGATGAGGACAAGCTGGGCAAGGGCAAGGAGATGATCGACCGCCTGACCAAGCTGATTGGCATCTTCGAGGGGCTGGATCTCTCCGCCAACCGCACCGAGGGAGATGATCTGCTAGGTGATGCCTACGAATACCTGATGCGCCACTTCGCCACCGAATCAGGCAAGTCCAAGGGGCAGTTCTATACCCCGGCCGAGGTGTCGCGCATTCTGGCCAAGGTGATCGGCATCAGTCGCCAGACGCCGCAAGATGCCACCGTCTACGACCCCACCTGCGGCTCCGGCTCTCTGCTGCTCAAGGCCAGTGACGAGGCGGGCCCCAAGGGGCTCACCATCTACGGTCAGGAGATGGATAACGCCACCAGCGCCCTGGCGCGCATGAACATGATCCTGCACGACAACCCGACCGCCAAGATCTGGAAGGGCAATACCCTGGCCGCGCCCCAGTGGAAGGAGGGCAACAACCAGCTCAAGTGCTTCGACTTTGCCGTCGCCAACCCGCCCTTTTCCAACAAGAACTGGACCAGCGGCCTGGATGCCGAGCACGATGAGTTTGGCCGCTTTGTCTGGGGCGTACCGCCGGAGAAAAATGGCGATTACGCCTTCTTGCTGCACATCATCAAGAGCCTCAACAGCCGCGGCAAGGGGGCGGTGATCCTGCCTCACGGCGTGCTGTTTCGTGGCAATGCCGAGGCGCGCATCCGCGAGAATCTGCTCAAACAAGGCTTTATCAAGGGCATTATCGGCCTGCCTGCCAACCTCTTCTACGGCACCGGTATTCCGGCCTGCATCATCGTCATCGACAAAGAGACGGCCCCTCAGCGCGCCATCCAGGCCAACGGCTATACCAGCCAGAGCCTGTTTATGATCGATGCCAGCAAAGGCTTTATCAAAGATGGCAACAAGAACCGGCTGCGCGAGCAGGACATCCACAAGATCGTCGATACCTTTACCCGCGAGCAGATGATCCCCCGTTACAGCCGCGCCGTGCCGCTGTCGGAGATCGCCGCCAACGACTACAACCTGAATATTCCGCGCTATATCGATGCCAGCGAGGCCGAAGATCTGCACGATCTGGCCGCCCACCTTAAAGGCGGCATTCCCAATCGGGATATCGATGCCCTGGGCGCTTACTGGCAGGTGTTCCCGACCCTGCGGGCCGATCTGTTTGCTCCGGCCCATGCTGGCTATAGCCATGGTCTGGTGGAGGCCGCCAAGGTCAAGGGCACCATACTGGCGCACCCCGAATTTGTCCGTTTTGCATCTGCTTCACTCGAACCCTTCTCACGCTGGTTTACCGAGTGCCATCTGCCGGAGATAAAGCCGGGCGAATCGCCCAAGGCCTTGATCGAGGAGATCAGCGAATCGCTGCTCGCCGCCTATGCGCCGCTGCCGCTGCTGGATAACTACGATATCTACCAACTGCTGCTGGACTACTGGCATGCCGTGATGCAGGACGATGTGTATGTGCTCTGCCAGGATGGCTGGGCGGCGGGCAAGGTGCTGCGCGAGCTTAAAGTCGACAAGGGCGAAAAGCTTAAAGAGACGCCGGATCTGGTGCTTGGCCGCGCCAAATACAAGGCCGAGCTGCTGCCACCGGCGCTGCTGGTGGCCCGTTTCTTTAGCAATGAGCAGGCCGCTATTGATGCCCTGCAGGCCACCGCGGATGAGGCAAGCCAATCCTTGGAAAGCTATCTGGAAGAGCAGGGCGGCGAGGAGGGGCTGCTGAGTGACGCCGCCAACGACGCGGGCAAGATCAACGCCGCCAGCCTCAAGGCGCGGCTCAAGCAGGCCAGCGATGCCGAGGAAAAGGCGGCGCTAAAAACCGCCATCAAGCGGTTCGAAGCCGAAAGTCAGGCTAAAAAGGCGGTAAAAGAAGCGCAAGAGGCGCTGGATCGGGCCGTGGTTGCCCGTTACCCCAAGCTGACAGAGAGTGAGATCAAGCAACTGCTGGTGGAGGATAAGTGGCGCGCCAGCTTGCAAGCCGCCATCGAGGCGGAGATTGAGCGCATCACCCAGCAGCTGGCTAACCGCGTCAAGGAGTTGGAGGAGCGCTACAGCGCCACCCTGCCGCAACTGACCCAGCAGGTCGCCGCTCTGGAGGCCAAGGTGGCCGCGCATCTTAAGAGCATGGGGCTGGAGTGGGCATAATGGCAGAGCAGATGATGCAAGAGGCAGCAGGCAAGGCGATCCCGGCAGGCTATCAGCAGACCGAAGTGGGGGCTATTCTGGAGGACTGGGAGGCAATTCCTTTAGGCGGGATATGTAAAGTACAGGGTGGCTTTGCCTTCAAGAGTGAAAAATTTAAAAAAACAGGCGTTCCTATTTTACGAATAAGTAACATTCAGTCTGGATTCTTGGATGTAAATGAAGTTGTTTATTATGCGGTTGGCGAAAAAATCCCAAAGCAATTTGAAGTACATGATGGTGATGCTCTGATTGCCATGTCTGGTGCTACTACTGGAAAAGTTGGTGTCTACAATAAAAATGAGGTCGCCTATTTAAACCAGCGCGTTGGTAAGTTTGTTCTTTATGGCAATGCAGATATGAAATACATTCAACATGTTGTTGGATCCGATTTGTACAAGAGCGCATTGAGTAATATGCTGGAACAAGGTGCACAGCCTAATATCAGTTCGTCACAGCTAGAACGTATAATCATTCGTAAGCCAACGTTAGAAATAGAGCAGAAAATCATTGCCAATGTGCTGTCGGATAGCGATGCGCTAATCGATGCGCTGGAGCAGCTGATCGCCAAGAAGCAGGCCATCAAGAGCGGCACCATGCAGCAACTGCTGACCGGCCGCACCCGCCTGCCCGCCTTCGCCCTGCGCCCCGATGGTACTAAAAAAGGCTACAAGCCCAGCGAACTGGGAGATATTCCGGAGGATTGGGAGGTTATTCCACTAGGGGATATTTGTAGTTTATATCAGCCAGTAACAATTTCTGGAAGTGAACTAAAAGAATCAGGTTATCCGGTATACGGAGCTAATGGATTAATTGGGTTTTATGAGAAATATAATCATGAAGCACCTCAAGTAATAGTGACGTGTCGCGGTTCAACCTGCGGAACAGTTAATTACACTGTAGCTAAATCTTGGATTACAGGTAATGCGATGGTTGTTGATGTTGATAAAAACAAAAAATTGGATAAGAACTTTACCTATTACATGCTTTCGAACCAAGACCTTACGGTCTGTATCACTGGTTCCGGTCAGCCTCAAATAGTTCGTTCTCCTTTAGCTGCGTTTAAAGTAGTTCTTCCTGAAATAGAAGAACAAACCGCCATTGCCACTATTTTATCCGATATGGATAACGAGCTGCAGGCGTTGACTCAGAAGCTGGAGAAGGCCCGCGCCCTGAAGCAAGGCATGATGCAGCAACTGCTGACCGGCAAAATTCGCCTGCCGCTGGCGGCGGGGGCATAGACGGGGGCATAAGTGCAGCCCAACCGGATGACCGCCTCTGCCGCGAGCCTGGCCACCGAGCCACCCAGGCCGGATTTGCTTGACCGTTGCTTGACTGTTGCGTGACTGGGGCGGTTGTTAATTGGCGCGATAGATGTTTATCTATCTGAAAAGAAAGAGAAACTTTTATTGTGAGTTGCTTGATGGCGTGCACAGCGGCCACCCGCATACGAAAAGCGAGTGGGGTCATCGTTGGCGTGTTTATCAAGCGTTGGGTATCGCAGGAGCTAGCCACCCATGGCCTATGACTATAGCCAGAGCCTGAATCCGCAGAAGGCGCTGATATTCCGGATCGTGCATCGGGATAACCTGGAATGGATCCTGACCCATGGCCTGTGGGCGGGGAATGGTCAGCAGCAAAACCCGCACTGGGTGCATATCGGGTTGCCGGAGCTGATTGCCAAGCGCGCGCGCCATCCGGTGCCGCTGGTGCCTTACGGCGTGTTGAATGACTATGTGCCCTTCTACTTCACGCCGTTTTCTCCCATGCTCAGCAATATTCACTCGGGGCGCGGTGTTCCCCGGCGTGAAAATGATGAAATCCTGATCCTGGTTTCCAGCCTGCATCGCATGGCTGAATTGGGGCTACCGTTTGTGTTTACCGATAGCCATGCCTATTACCAGTGGGCCAATTTCTATGTCGATCTTGGCGATCTGGGGCGGATTGACTGGCCACTGTTGCAGCGCCGTGACTTCAAGCGTGATGCGGAAGATTTGAGCAAACTGGAACGCTATCAGGCCGAGGCCTTGATCCATCAACATTGCCCCATCGAGGCGTTGCTGGGCGTGGTGTGTTACAACGAAGAGATAAAGAACCGCGTGGAACAGTGCATGAATCGGGTCGGGGTCGCGCGCCCCGTCTATGTCCGTGATGGGTGGTATTTCAGATGATTCGATATACAACAGGCAATCTGCTGGATGCTCCGGTGGAAGCGCTGGTGAATACCGTTAACACCGTCGGTGTCATGGGCAAGGGGATCGCCTTGATGTTCAAAGAGCGGTTCCCGGCCAATATGCGCGCCTATGCCGAGGCGTGCAAGCTGGGTGACGTCGTCACCGGCAAGATGTTTATTACCCAGACGGGTGAGCTGTTAGGGCCGCGCTGGATCGTGAATTTCCCGACCAAACAGCACTGGCGCAATCCGGCACAGATGGCGTGGATCCAGGATGGTTTGCAGGATCTGCGGGCCTGGTTACAGGCGCAGCAGGTCTCTTCGATTGCCATTCCACCACTGGGGGCTGGCAACGGTGGTCTGCCTTGGCCAGAGGTCAAACAGGCGATTGAAACGGCACTGGGCGATCTGGATATCGATATCCTGCTCTATGAGCCCAGTCGCCAATACCAAAATGTGGCCAAGCGCGGCGGGGTGGTGGAGCTGACTCCGGCTCGGGCCCTGATTGCTGAACTGGTGCGTCGCTACTGGTTTTTAGGGATGGAGTGCAGCTTGCTGGAGATCCAGAAGCTGGCCTGGTTTCTGGCGCGGGTCATTGGCCGCAACTCGCTGGGGGATCCGCTGCAGTTGCAGTTTAAGGCCCATCGTTATGGCCCTTATGCCAACAATCTGACTCATCTGCTCAATGCGATGGACGGCAGTTATCTGCAGTCCGACAAGCGCATTCCGGATAGCAAGCCGTTTGATGTCATCTGGTTTAATGAGGCCAAAAAACAAGAGCTTGCCGTTTATCTCCAGACCGAGGCCAAAGCATTTTTACCGATACTGGAGCAGACGACCGCGTTAATCGATGGTTTTGAGTCGCCCTATGGCATGGAGTTATTGGCCACGGTCGATTGGTTGATCGCCGAAGAGGGCTGTGCGCCGACGCTGAGCGCGCTGCGAGAGGGGTTGCATCGCTGGCCAGCGGGAACCCCGTGGGGTGAGCGCAAGGCGCGGCTGTTTGATGATCGCAGTCTGCAGATCGCCTTGACCCGTTTGCAGCAGGGATTGGTGTAACGAAGTGGGTGTAACAAATAAGAGTGGCTGCGAGGTTGTCGCATCGGCTTGAGAGAATAACAGGGATAGAGAGCATGATTTCAGTTGGCCAACGGGAGCGGGCAACCCAGAACCGCGTGATCAAGTTATTTCAAGCGGAGCTGGGCTATCGCTACCTGGGGGATTGGCATACACGGGAGAACAACCGCAATGTCGAGCCGGAACTGCTGACCGCTTGGCTGGTGGGGCGAGGAGTGGACGCGGCGCTTATCCCGAAAGTGCTAAGGCAACTGGATCGGGCAGCGAGCCTGGGCGAAGGGCGCATCCTCTATGACGCCAACAAGGAGGTCTATCGCCTGCTGCGTTATGGCGTGAAGGAAAAAGTGGGCGCAGGCGAGCAGAACCAGACTGTCTGGCTGATCGACTGGGCTAATCCGCAGGCCAACGACTTTGCCATCGCCGAAGAGGTGACGGTCAAAGGCGAGCATAAGAAGCGGCCGGATCTGGTGCTCTATGTCAACGGCATTGCCCTTGGCGTCATTGAACTCAAGCGCTCCACCGTCTCTGTCTCTGAAGGTATCCACCAGAACCTGGATAACCAGAAGAAGGATTTTATCCGTAACTTCTTCACCACCATGCAGCTGGTGATGGCGGGCAACGACACCCAGGGCGTGCGCTACGGCACTATCGAAACCCACGAGAAATACTATCTGGAGTGGAAAGAGCCAGCCGATCCAATTCATTCCGACCATGTCGAGCAGCCGGGTGCCAATCTGCTGGACCAGCATCTGGCGCAGTTGTGCAGTAAGGCGCGCTTTCTGGAGCTGATCCACGACTTTATCGTGTTTGATGCGGGCACCAAGAAGACCTGCCGTCATAACCAGTATTTCGGCATCCGTGCCGCCAAGGCCTATATCCGCCGCCGGGATGGCGGCATCATCTGGCACACCCAAGGCAGCGGCAAGAGCCTGACCATGGTCTGGTTGGCCAAGTGGATCCGCGAAAATGTGACCGACAGTCGGGTGCTCATCATCACCGACCGTACCGAACTCGATGAGCAGATCGAGAAGGTATTCAGTGGGGTGGAGGAGGAGATCCTGCGCACCAAAAGCGGTGCCGATCTGGTGACCCGTCTGCATGCCCATAACCCTTGGCTTATCTGCTCGCTGGTACACAAGTTCGGTCGCACGCCAGAAGGCGAGTCGGATGACGAAGATGATGGCAGCTCGGATGATTTTATTGCTGATATGCGCCGCAGTTTGCCCTCGGACTTCAGCCCCAAGGGGCAGCTGTTTGTGTTTGTCGATGAGTGCCACCGAACTCAGTCCGGCAAGCTGCATGGGGCTATGAAGAGCCTGTTGCCAGAGGCGCTGTTTATCGGTTTTACCGGCACACCGCTGATGAAGCAGGACAAAAAAAAGTCCATCGAGGTCTTTGGCCCCTACATTCACACCTACAAGTTCAACGAGGCGGTGAGTGATGGCGTGGTGCTGGATCTGCGCTACGAGGCGCGGGATATCGATCAGCGGGTCAAATCCCAGAAAAAAGTGGATGAGTGGTTCGATACCAAGACCAAGGATCTCTCGCGGCTGGGCAAGCAGCAGCTTAAACAGAAGTGGGCCTCAATGCAGAAGCTGCTCTCCAGTCGTTCGCGGCTGGAGCAGATAGTGGCCGATATTCTGCTCGACTTCGAGCGCAAGCCCCGGCTGGCCGATGGTCGTGGCAATGCCATGCTGGTCTGCGCCAGCGTCTATCAAGCCTGCAAAAGTTACGAGATGTTCAGCCAGGCCGGTTTTGCTGGCAAGTGCGCCATCGTCACCAGTTACCAACCCAATGCCAGCGAGATCAAGGGCGAGGAGACGGGCGAGGGGCTGACGGAGAAGCTGGCCAAGTACAACATCTATCGCAAGATGCTGGCCGACTATTTCGAGCAGCCGGAGGATGAGGCGGCTAAGCGGGTCGAAGAGTTTGAAAAACTGGTCAAGCAGCGTTTTATCAAAGAGCCGGGCCAGATGCGGTTGCTCATTGTCGTGGATAAGCTGCTGACCGGTTTTGATGCCCCCTCTGCCACCTACCTCTATATCGACAAGAAGATGGCTGATCACAACCTGTTCCAAGCCATCTGTCGGGTGAATCGGCTGGATGGTGACGACAAGGAGTACGGCTACATCATCGATTACAAAGACCTGTTCAAGTCGCTGGAGAAGACGGTCAACGACTATACGGCCGAGGCCTTCGCGGGTTATGACAAGGAGGATGTGGCCGGGCTGCTCAAGGATCGACTGGCCCAGGCCAAAGAGGATCTGGATAACGCTCTGGAAGCCGTCCGTGCCTTGTGTGAGCCGGTGAAGGCGCCCAAGTCGCAACTCGATTATCAGCATTATTTCTGTTGTGAGCCGGGAGCCGATGAAGAGACGTTGAGCGAGAAAGAGGCATTGCGGCTGACCCTCTATCAGTTGGTGGCCAAGTTGATCCGCGCCTTTACCAATCTGGCGGGTGAGCTGGAGGAGGCGGGTTACAGCGCCTCGCAGGCCGCCTCGATCAAGCAGGAGGTCGAACACTTCGCCAAGGTCCGGGATGAGATCAAGCTGGCCAGTGGTGATCTGGTGGATATGAAGCAGTTCGAGCCGGGCATGCGCCAAATGCTGGATCTGTGGGTGGATGCCGACCCCAGCGAGACGTTGATGGACTTCGAGGAGCTGGGACTGTTGGAGCTTATCATCCAGCGCGGCCCGGAGGCGCTGGAAGGGCTCCCCAAGGAGATGCGAAAAAATCAGGAGGCGATGGCCGAGGCGATTGAAAACAACGTGCGCCGGACCATCGTCGATGAGAACCCGGTCAACCCCAAATACTACGAGAGGATGTCGGTGCTGCTCGATGAGCTGATCGATCTGCGCCGCCAGCAGGCCATCTCCTATCAGGAGTATCTGGAAAAGGTCCGCGAGCTGGCCAAGCAGGTGAAATATCCACAGAGCCATAGCCAGAGCGCCTACCCAGAGAGCATAGACACGGCAGCCAAACGGGCACTCTATGACAATCTGGGCAAGGATGAGCTGCTGGTGGCCAGGATTGATACCGCCGTGCGTTATACCAAGAAGGCCGATTGGTATGGCGATCGCTTCAAGGAGCGGGAGATCGCGTTTGCCATTGCCGAAGAAACCAAGGGATACGATGTGACCGTTGCCGAGGTGATGGAGCTGGTGAAAGCGCAGCAGGAGTACCACTGATGCCCCTGATCACCATTGGTGAGCTCACGCTGGAGTTGCAGCATAAGGGGATCAAGAACCTGCACATCAATGTGCTGCCCCCTGATGGTCGCGTGCGCGTCTCGGCCCCGGCGTCGCTGTCACAGACGGCCATCAGAATGGCCGTGGTCAGACGCTTGCCGTGGATCCGGCAGCAACAGGCCCACTTTCAGGCGCAGCCACGTCAGAGCGAGCGCCAGATGTGCAGCGGCGAGACGCACTACCTTTGGGGACGGGGCTATCGATTGGAGGTGATCCCGGTTGAGGGAGCGCACAGCGTCAAGCTACAAGGGGGGTGGATCCGGATGCGGGTTCCCGCTCATTATGACGCCGCGAAGCGAGAAGCCTTGCTACTGGGCTGGTATCGCCAATTGCTACGCCAGCGGCTGCCGATATTGATGGCCAAGTGGCAGGCCTTGCTCAACGTCACCCCTTCGTTTGTCGGTATCAAACGGATGAAGACCATGTGGGGGAGCTGCAAAACAGATACATCCCGCATCTGGATCAACCTCGAATTAGTCAAGAAGCCCCCCGAATGCCTGGAATTTATTGTGGTGCACGAGCTGGTTCACCTGTTAGAGCGCAAACATAACCAGCGATTTATCACACTGATGGATACCCATCTGCCCAACTGGCGCGAGCATCGCGAGAAGCTCAACAAGATGCCGCTGGCATTTAATCGGTGGGGGTATTAGGGCTGGTTTAGCCACGATTTATTCTTCCAAAAAGTAATCTGAATCCAGGGTTTTAATGGTGAGGGTCTGGCGGGTAGTGACGCCGACGCCGTATTCGATCATCAGGGCGGCAAGACGGGCACCGTCGATCAGCACGATGCGCTTCTCAATCAGTCCGACATACTCCTGCGCCTCACGGCTAAAGCTGGAGGTGGTGATAAAGACCCCCTTGCGGGCCTTGTGCAGATCCAGCGCCCCCGCGAAGGACTGGATCTCGGGACGCCCCACGGTTTTGTCGGTGTAGCGCTTTGCCTGCAGGTAGATGGAGTCGAGCCCCAACCGGTCTTCCTTGATGATGCCATCGATGCCGCCATCGCTTTGGTAACGGGTGGTGCGGGCGGCATCCTGCTGGCTGCCGCCATAGCCCATGGCCACCATCAGATCGACCACCAGCTGTTCAAAGAAACGAGGGGAAAGGCCCAAGATCTCGGCAAGCAGGTCATCGGCAAGGGAGCGATTGATGGCAGATAGTGCCTGCTCAATCTGCTCTTGAGGGGTGCTGGCCTGCTCTGGTGTTGGCGTGTCTGTCGGGATCGCTATGGCTTGTTGCGTATTGCCTGCGCTCTCACTGGAGGCCAGGGTAAACGCCACGAACTCGTTGAATTGGGCCAGATAGCGGTTGTCGATAGTATGTCCCGAGACTAGCGCCGCCTTACCCCGTTCGGTGATAAGGCAAATGCCCCGCTTGGGTTGCTCGATGAGTCCTGCCTTGACCAGATAGGTCTTGGCCCAGCCAACCCGGCTGCGCAGCGTGGTTTGGCGACCACTGGGCAAGGTGTCAGCCAACTGCTCCGGAGTAAAGGCGTAGTGCTGGCAAACCCGCTCGAATACCTCACGTAGAGAGCGGGCGACACCATCGGCCAATACCTTGAGCACGGCAGGCATCATGGCTTCATAGCTGGGCAGGGTTTCTTTCATCGGGCAACCAGATCGAGATAAAACAGGGGCTTATCTTGTCACAGCGACCTGCTTGGGGCCAGTTGGTATCGAAGTCACTGGGAGCAACCTCAAAAAAAACAGCGTCACCAAAAAAAGGGAAGGCCATGAATTGGCCTTCCCCAAGACCCACCCACTTATCACGGACGAGTAGGTTTAAAAATGTTACCACAAGCGGATGTGTGGTCACGCCTTGCGGTCAGGATTGGCGTCCATGCTCGCCGCAGGGTAAATACAGATATAGACATAGCCATGGCTTCCGAGGGTGTCGGCTTCGCAGGTAAAGCCGCCGTGCTGGATAGTGATGCAGTGCTGACGTTGAGCATCCAGCTCGCCGGTTATCAGCTTGGCTTCCAGAGCCTTGATGATCTCCGGGAAAGCCAGGTCGAGCTTGGCTATCTGCGTCTCACTCCATTCACCGATCAGACTGGCCCGATCGGATAGAAAATCGAGCCGGTAGCGACTCTGTATCAGACGAGCGCCAAAGCGTGGCGTCACGGTATGGGGCAAACCCCACTGTGCAAAAATCCGAGTGGGGTGGTCTGGCGCTACGGGGTGTTGGTTGTTGGTGTGGGTGGTTGTCGTGGTCATGATTAGCGATACCTCAGTTGAATGTCGATGCAGGTGCCGGGCACGTTGTGGCGCTGGCGTAGTCTGGTCAGGTGCTCAGGGAGTTCGGTCAGGTTTGTCAGCCGCCCCCGGTAGAGCCGAGAAAGATTGATGTAGTCGGGATGGCTCACGGTGATGGTCACCTGATGCCCAGGTTGCCAACGAGCAAACAGGCGGGCTTTGGCTTGCTTGATGGTGGTGATGCCGGGAGCGGGTAGTGTCTGACGGTTTCGCAGGTGCAGTTTGTTGAGCTCGGGGGCATAGCGATGCACCTCGAGTCCGGTGATAAGACGGGTCATGTTCGGTGACTCCAATGATGCAAGGGGCCAGCCTGTGAGGGCTGGCCCTTTATGTTGTTTGTTGATGAGCGATGAGATGGTCGCGGTGGCTAGCCGTTGTAAAACAGGATGTAGTTCACACCGGCCTGCTGGGCAGCAGTGAGCAAGGGTTGCAGTGCTGGCGGGATGGCATCGAGCTCCATGGCCAGGTTCAGGGTGAACTCATAGGCGGAGTCATCCTTCACGCCGACATGTTCATGGGAGGCCATACGCTTGACCCATTGCCATTCTGGTACCAGGTCAGCGTCATCGTAATCGCCGATGATGGAACTCATGGCGACATCCAGCATCTGCATTACCGAATGGCCTGCCAGTGAGTCAGGTGTTGCAGGGATGGTGTTGGTCATTACATCGCTCCTTGTTGTCTGGGCTGTGGGTTACAGCTGATTGATAACCGGCTTGCAATTAAGACGGTCCAGCAGATGCAGCGAACCGTACTGGGCTACCAGTCGGTCTATGGCCATCTGGGCGCAGGCCGTTCTGCTGGGTTTATTTTCAGGTATGGCGTAACGAGCAGTGAGCCAACCGCCGAGCAGCGCAATGCGGTAGCCACTCGGGATGTGGGTGAGGGACGTTCCTATTCCCCTCCCGTGAATGAGGAAGGGCACTGCCTGTCCGCCGATGCCGATATCGATGCGCTGACCCTTGAGCTCGAAGGTGGTGATCTCGCCGGTTTGCGGATGTTTGCCGGGCACCTTGATGGTGATGTTTTTCGCCATTTCACACCTCCGGCTTGCGTTCAAAGTGGTGGGTCACAACGCCCGCTTCCGGGTCGATGCTGATAAACGCCGGGGCTTGCGGGTGGTATTGGTAGAGCCGCGCCAGTTCGGCACGAAACGCCTCGACGTTCGGCGCAATTACATGACTGGTATCCCCCTCGGCGTAAGTAAAGGTCTCCAGCTTCTCGGTGTTAATCCAGATGCCAAAGTACCAGGCGTCTTCCTCGGTGTCGTATTGCTGCCAACCTTGAGCCAATAGCGTGCGGTCGTAGTAATAGCGGTCAGCCTGATGGCTCCCCCGGTCGATGCGGCAACCCGTCACGGTGAGCTCAAACTGGATACGCCCCGCTTGGTGAGCCTTCTTGACCCGGCGCAGCAGCTTGAGGGCCTTGGCTCTGCTACGGCCATTACCGAGCGGTTGCGGCTGCCTGGCCCGTAATGCCAGATGGGTCATTATCTTCGGCGCGGTGTTGTGGTTGAGCTGACCGATGGCAGTGGTGATCTGCCGAGCGGACAGAGTCTTGTAATCACGTAGGTCGTGCATGGTGGGGTTTCCTTCAAATGCAAACAGCCCCTCGGCGTGAGGGGCTGTGAGAGGTCTTGTGTGTGCTGGTGGCCGTGGCTCAGGTGTGACTACTCCAATCCGGCTTGTCATTACTACCATGGTTGACGTAGGCCCCGACAATTACCCGTTGCCACTCGCCGACCGGCTGACCCACTGCATTACAGGCGCAGCGAAAGCGGGCGAAGTTAATCTCTCGCGGCAGGTACTCGCGCATATCGCGGGGACTGACAAAGAGCGAGGTTTTGTGCAGCACCGGGTTGGGCGCAACCAGTGGCCCGCCAATACGTCGCCCCTCCACATCGTGGGCATAGGCAAAGCCCGGCAGCATCAACTGCTGACTGATGAGCTTGGCAAGCCCTGGATGGGCACACATGGCCTCTGCCACGGCGGCCTGGCTAAAGCTGTCGGTAAATTCAATCATGGGTGATTCTCCCTTTCAGCAGGTGAACGGTAGGCCGCTGCCAGCAGCGCAAACTGTTCGACCAGGTAACTGATGCTGATTCCCAGTTCATCACTGACCCCATCACCCAGACGATGATGCAGGTGTGCCATGTCATCGGCGATACGCTGGGCTATATGGGCCGTTGAGCTCGGTGGTGAGCTTGTCACTGTCAGAGTGATGGAAAGGTTCATCACATCTCTCCCCAAGTGGCTTGCTCCCACAGTGACAGTCGAGTCAGCACGTCTTGCGCCAGCGCTTGCTGTAACTGCTGTAGTACCTTCACAAGCCGAGGTGCCTGCTCAGGGCTCCCGCTCCATTCACTCGATTGGTACAGGGCGCAGCAGGTGAATTTGTAGAGGGCAACCAGCTCGCTATCGGTGAGTGGTGCCTGGTGGTAACTGTGGGCAGGTTTAATCTGTCCCAGCTTGGTCGAGCAGTGCTGGCGTGGTTCCTTCTGCTCTTGCTGGCGTCCTAACTGATAGCGATGCCAGACTGCCCGCCGGTTGGCGAGCATCATCAACCGTACCAGCCGGTCTACCCGCCACGTCCAGGTACTGGTGACATCCATTGGCGAGTTCCACCAGAGGGAGCGCAGCAGCTCAAGGGTGTAGTGCGGTGGCATGGGGGCATTGCAAAAACGGTGTAACTGAACGGCAAAGGCAAGGTAGTCCTTGCGATCGATCATGAAAGCAGACATGGGGATGACTCCTTGAAATGCAAAAGGCCACCTGTAGTGAGGTGGCCTTGTTGGGGGGATCGGAATATCCGGATCTTGGTGTTGGACCTAATGATCCGGGTTTGGGAATGCTGGCGTTATTCGTGCGCCTGCTCTGTGCTGGGGAGAGCCGCATCGAACAGGATGGCGTAGAGTGCACCATCAATGCCGTTGACGGCATCGTGATGCGGGTAATAGGGCGGCGTGTCTCGGGATCGCTCAAAGTAGTCACCAAAGCAGCTGAGACACTCGCGGATCTCGATGGTGGATCCCTGCAGCAAGGTCTCTTCAAAATGCTTGGCATAGGCCTCGTCATCATGTGCCTTGGTGACGGCCTTCTCCAGCAATGTCAGCGCATCCTCGTTGCAGGCGGCTGCTAGCCTATGGCGTAGCTTCTCGAGGGTTTCCTCAAGGGAATAGGGATTGGGTAATCGCATGGTGTTTATCCCTTCTTGGCTCGGTTAAGGGCGTAGCTGATGGAGCAGTGCATCAATGGCCTCGACACAATCGCTCTGGGTGAGCTGATAGCCGTTAGGCAGGTGAGCCACGATGGCAGGCTCGGCCTGCATCTCGACGTTGTCTGCAAGCCAGCCGCGCAGCTCGAGGAGGATGTCGAGGGTGGTGAGGTGTGACTTACCTAGGGTTAGAGTCATAGCTGACCTCTTTCGGCCAGCGAGACCACGCCCTCGGCACCGACCACCAGATGGTCGAGCAATCGCACATCGACCAGCGCCAAGGCCTCCTTGAGGGCTTGGGTAAAGACCCGGTCAGATTGGCTGGGTTCAGGGTCACCGCTTGGGTGATTGTGCACTGCGATGATGGCCCCGCAGTTGAGTATCAGGGCCCGCTTGACTACTTCCCGTGGGTAGATGCTGGCGCTGTCCAAGGTGCCGCGAAACAGTTCCTCAAAAGCCAGTACGCGGTGTTGGGAGTCAAGGAACAGTGCACCAAACACTTCATGCTCCCGGTCCTGTAGCAGGGTTTGCAGCCGCTCGGCGGCCTCGGTGGTGCTGGTAATGGCGGTGCCTTTGGCCAAGCGCTTACGGGCAATCTGGTTGGCGATACGCAGCAGGTCTTGTTCGGTCACGGGTTCAGTGACGACATAAGTGCCGGGGCATTCCCCGGCTTTCAGCTTGTGATAACGCATAGTGGAATTCTCCAAATAAACAAAACCCCGGCACGCATGAAGCATGTCGGGGTTAAAGGTAGAGCGGTTGTTGGTTCACTTTGAGGGTAGTTCAGTTGGTCTTGGTGGCGGCTTCTGCTCCTGCTCAGGCTGTAGGGGCACGCTTCACCGGCATCAGCAATCCGGGGACCTGCAGGGTGAGCGGCATAGCGAGCGCAACGCTCAGCCGTTCCGCCAGCTCATAGGCTTGGCCGATAGTGTCGTAGTCAGCTATCCAGGTAGCCAGCGCCAATCCACTGGCTTCTACCGCTCGCAAGTAAACGCCGTAGCCGTGCACGGGCAGGGCGCTGCCCCGAACCACTTGCGTCTCGCCATTACGATTGATGGCTTCAAGTTCAACGGCTACCGGTTGTTTTGGCATCTTGTGCCTCCTCTTGGGGTAAGGGGTCACTCTCCACACGATAGCCGTGATGGATGCAGGCACGCTGCAGGTCACTCATAAAGCTTCCCAGCACGCGGGGCTGCTCAGAGAGTGGGACGGCTCCTGCCTGGCTGCGCCAGAAACAGCGACGCTTAGGGTCCACACAGATTTCATCCACGGGCTGGCTCATGGTGTGCCAGTCCTCGGCATTGGTGAGGGAGAGCAGTTGCCACTGCACGCCAGACCAACGCACTTGCAAGGTGACTGTGCGGGCTGGTGGGCTATCCGGTGTCAGGTGCAGCAGCCAGCGCTGACTACTGCGGGTAGGGGTTATCTTGGCGTTGGCGGCAACTTGTCCCAACCATTGACGTGAGTAGTGGGAGAGCGCTAATTCTTGGCTCATCGTGTCCTCCTAATCTCCTGCGACCGTGACGCTGAAACACTCCAACCGGCAGCAGGCAATGAAGTTGCTCTGCCAGATATCGAACAGCTCCCGCGCTTCGGCCAGTCGCAGTGGTCCCCAGCCCAACATGGTGTGTTCCCCATCGAGGAAGTTGAAATCGAGCTCTTTGCAGAGCTCGGCATCCTGGGCGAGCCCTTGGTAGCTGAAGTCGGTGACGTAATCGAACAGCCAGCCATCGAGCCCGCGGATCAGGCGGATCTCGACCGGGTGCACGCCGCCTTGCTCGGCGCTGTAGCCGGGATTGCGAAAGTTGAAGGTCAGTTGGGTTAAGCGCTCAAGATTGAGCTCGGTTTTAGCGACTTCCTGGTTAAGCTGAACCAGCAATGCTTGTGCAACGGGCATGGCAAAGCCGTCCCGGAAAAAGGGAATGGTCATGGTGTACTCCTTGTGGGGGTTAATCTTGGCCGAACAGCTCGCGCATTTTTTTGGCAACACGGGCACGGATCTGTTCATCAATAAAGGCGGTAATACTGGCGAGTGCCGCACTTAGCACCGCGATGTCATCGGTGAGCCCCATCGGCAACACGTCCGGGATCGCATCGATCGGTGAGATAAAGTAGGCCAGCGCACTGTAGATCAGCAGTTTGGCCCAGAGCGGTAAGTCATCCTTCTGGCTGGTGTAGTAGAGCAGCAAGCAGGTCTCGATAAAGGGCCGACCGGCACGTTTGGCAAAGGCCCAGAGTTTGTGCCAAAAGCCTGGGTGATCGAACGGCTCGCATTCAGGGGGAATGCAGGGGGGCATAGTGTGTCTCCTTCACAGGTGGGTGAATGGCAGAAATGAAAAGAGGAGGCAAATGCCTCCTCTTGGATGGGAATGGATGTGAGCTATTGGTCCCACATCAAGCAGTCAAACTCAGGGGTATTAGTGGCGGGCAGTACAGATGCGACCTCTTTGGTTGGCAGTGCCAGTTGCTTGCCGTCAGCCGTTAAAATGCTGATCGACTTGGCCTTGCGCAGCTTGCCCCACATGTCGAAGAAATTGTTCTCACCGACACGGGACTCGGTCTCATAGGGCGCATCGTATTGGCTGCCATCGACGATGATGGTGAAAGCCTGCCCAGCATAAGAGCCGTACTCCTTGCCCTGCACGGTAGCCGTCATGCTGACCTTGCGGGTGTCATTACAGGCGATATAGAGGTTGTTTTGCTCGTTGACCACCGCCGTGTATTCGCTGGTGCCCTGACCCCAGCCACTGCTCCAGCGTCCGGCCTCGCCATACGCAAAGGCGTTGCCGCACAGCAGCAGTGCTGTTGAGGTAATGAAGAGTTTTTTCATCCCTGTGACTCCTAAAGGCTCAAGGATTTAGATGAGCCATTAACGTGGTTATTTTTTGTAAAGCACGCTGAGTGAGTTATCCACCAAGTGCTTAACGATTTCATAGTCTGGATTGTAAGTGGCGAGATTATGTGCCGCGATAGTGACGGCAGATGCGATCCCGGCTAGACCGGTAATACCGCCAAAGACGCTGGCCCCTGCTGCGGCGATCCGACCCTTGGTATAGACCCGGCATTTCAGCCCAGCAGGTTCGATGCTGTTTTCAAGTTTTGTCACAGCGGCGCTCATTCGCCCCGATAGCCCCACGACTTCGAAAGATTTTCGTGCACGGATCAGTGAGGTCAGCTTGTCAGTACCCAGATCTTCATAAGTCAGTCTTTCCATGTTTTGTGTCCTTGGTCGTGTAGTAAGAGCGTCTTATGGAGCCCACCTGTTGCGAGTTAGTCACGATGGTTTATTGGCTGAGGGCCTCGCATCCGTGTCAAATCAGCATCAATTGCTGTCTGGTGGACTCATTAAGTCTTTAGTCTACCTTTTGAGTCCTTATCGTCAATGGGTCCATGGTCAACCATAGAGGTTGACTGGAGGACCCATGACAGATATCAACCTTGAGCTGTTAGCCAAGAGCGTTGGCAAGGCGATCAGCCACAAGCGTACTCAAGCCGGATTCACGCAAGAGCATGTGGCTGAACACCTCAATATCGGCATGGAAGCCGTCTCCCGGATGGAGCGGGGGATTGTGGTGCCGACCGTGGTGCGGCTGGCGGAGCTCGCTCAACTGTTTGGCTGTGAGCTGGCGGATTTCCTGCGCGAGACCAGTAACCGCCCGACCGAGCAGGGCATTGTGCTGAGCCAGCAACTGGCTCGGCTCGATGATGCTGACCGAACCCTGTTGCTGGAAACGGTAGAACGGTTGGTGGAGCGGTTGGCGCGTCCCAGCTGATCATCCACCATTCACTGGGGAGGTTATGGGTTCCCTTTCCCCAATTTATTGGTGAGTGGGCTCCTTCTTGGTTGCGGCCTCTGTGACGCTATGGTTGCTTGGCTTTGCGGTGCGTTACGCGAGGTAGCCGCCTCTGCCCCTGCGTTTCCATTCGCCGTCTCGTCGCTGTTGGCTTCGGGATAGAACTCCTCCAGCAGCATCGGCACCTCTTCATCGATATCCTCAAATTGGCCATTGCGCAGCAGGTCGCGAGCGGCCTGCTCCATCTGGTCGATGGCGAGCCCCGCCTCTTGATCACGCCGGGCGGCCTCCAGTGCTTGCCTGACTGCCTCAGTCAGGTTGGTTTCTTCCCGCAAGGTCAAATCCACGTAGTAGACCGGTGTGCGGTACGACTGGGTGGTGCTCTTGGCCCGCAACCGCAGGGTGAGCGGCAGATAGCGGGTATGGCCCCCGCTCACTGCCTCCAGGTACTTCAGTCGAGCCGCCAGAGTGCGCACCGAGTTGTAGCCGGTGGTGCGGAAGATAAAGCTACCCAGCTCATCCCCTTGCCCCTCCACAAACAGGTTCAGTCGTCCGTACAGCTTGCAGCCCTGTTGCCCTGCAAAGGCGCAGCGCTCTGGTCCAGGGCAGCTGACTTCCTCCATGCCTTGCGCCCCCACACGTCTCGCCACCTCCCCATTCCCGACACAGAGCGGCCTGCCGGTTTGCCGGTCAAAGGCGCTGTATTCCGCCCGCAGATTCAAGTCGCTGTCGTTGAACAGCACCCTCACTGGAATGGCGCGGATCTTGGTCTGCTCCTGCCCTTGGCCACTCTTTTGCGATGAGTAGTGTTGATGCAGGGGATGGAGCAACCATCCCCCCTTGTGCTGTATCTGGGTGGTGAGGGTGAAGCTGTCGTCCTTCTCCGGTACCCACTTATCCTGTTTTTGCACCAGCTTGCCGATGCAGATCCGCCCGATCACGGGCGGGGTGATCGCCAGTCCTTTGATCATGGTGTTTGCCTCAAGGGTTGAATGGTGAAACGGCGCACGCCGGGCACCGGTTTGACGTAACGGGTGAGCAGGTCGGGATGATCCTGACCGAGCTTTTCGAGATCCGGTGCTAGCCGGTCTTTGCTGCGCTTCCAGGTGATCTTGCCATCGGCAAACAGCCCGGCTGTCGCTTCACCCAAGGTCGCTTGCAGCCGCTGTTTGAGTTGTGACTCCTGCAGCTCGACAGCTTCCTTTTGCTGACGTAAGCGCAGTAGCTCCCCAAACAGCTGGTTAAACTCGGGAGAATCCGAGAGATCCAGCGTCTGACCATCATCGCGGGGAAAGAGCCAGCTCAGGGCATTGGCGGCATCGCTGGAGCCGTCAGGATCGGGCTGCTGGTCTTGTTGCACCATCTGCCAGAACTGCGCTTCCCGCTCGGTGAGATCCTGGATCTTCTCCTCATCGCGCTCGATGCGGTAAATCCGAAAATCCTGGCCGCCGATCAGCACTGCCACCTCAGCCCAGGCATGGCCGGTAACCGCCAATTGATGCAGTACCTGACACTGATAAGCCACCGGCACACCTTCCTCCCACTGGGGGGCGCTGTGATAGCTGGCGGTCTTGATCTCCAGAATGCCCGGCCCATCGGGATGGCCGACTACCTCCCGATCGAGGTTGGCGAGCATGAAGGGTTGCTCGGGGTGTTGCAGCACAGCATTGACCCGTCGCACACGAAAGCCGGTGCGTTTGGCATAGACCTGCGCTAACACAGGCTCCAGCTCAATGCCCCACAGCACGGCTTCCTTGTGTGAGATATCCTCCGGCTCCTTGCGACCGGTCTTCTCCAGCCAGAGGCTGAGCGGGCATTTGTAGGGGGAGAGCCCCACTGCGACGGCGGCATCGGAGGAACCAATGCCGAGTTTACGGATAGCGAGCCACTGCTCGCGGGTTAAATAACTGATCCCAATAGTGCTACACCTTCGCTGTACCATAGCCATTCCCCGGGAAAGGAGACACGGTATCCATGAAGTGTTTCACTTGGGCCAGCAGGCTGGCCATTCCTCTGCATTGATGATTGCGCGTGATGGTTTCATGTAACTTGTGCCACAGCCGTTCGATGTGATTAACCCAAGGGCTGTAAACTGGCTGGAACACCAGGCAGAACTTGGGGTTCTTCTTCAACCATCGCTCGGTCTGTTTGCTTTTGTGAATGATGTAGTTATCGAGGATCAGTGTGATGGTTTTGGCTCGTCGGTAGTGGCGACGCAGCTTTTCCAGCATGGCGATAAACAGCGATGAGTTTTTCTTTATCCCGCTGACGTAAAGTACTCTTCCATTGCCTGCATGGAGAACGCCTGCCAGGTAATGTTTGGCGTTCTTTCCAGGTGTGACAACCCGCTTTTGCTGCGCTCTGAACATCCAGTCGGCCCCTAATTTGGGATTAAGGTCTATATCGACTTCATCCTCATAAAACACCGGATTATCTGCATCACAGCGGGCCAGTGCCGCGTCGATATTAGCCATTTTCTCCTGATAGGCAGGGTCTTTTATCCGCAAGGTCGGCACGGGCCTTCGCCAGACAATGCCCATATGCGGTAACCATCGGCGGAGCGTGGAGGCTGCCATATTGAGCCCCATTAACCGATTGATTTTGATAGCCAATAGTTCGGTACACCAACGGCTGCGCTGATAACCAAAATCTTGCGGAGAAAACTGCATGAGCAGCACCAGTAAGGTGACAATCTTGGCGACAGGTAAGATCGGGGCACGGCCAGCCGGTAAGGCTTCTAACGCCCCCACACCTTCATCCCGATACCACCGAAGCCAACGGCCGATGGTCGAGCGAGCAGCGCCGGTAAGGTGATGAACATCAGTGATCGTGCGTCCTTCATGTAACAGCAAGATGGCCATCAAGCGACGAGCATGCCCTTTATCACGCGTGGCATGGATGATTTTGTGAATGCGGCGCCGTTGTGGTCGTGGCAGGGGTGGTAGGATAGGCATCAACTCAGTCCTTTTGGTGTGGCTTGTTTTGTTTCGCGCCTAATGAGATCGCACAAACTGGACTGAGTTCCCTTCTTCCTGTGATCTACTATTCGGAACAGCTATTTAACTGGGTAGTAGAGGCTAGCCGCAGGGCTTGGCCATATTTGGCTTTTGCTTTCATGACTATTCCTTGTTGACGGCATAAATGGCTACGCCCGGATTGGCTTGCGCCAGTCCGGGTGAGGTCGTTATGCGATTTGAATGGGGAAGCGTAATTACTGCAGCAGAGTGAGTGCCTGATTCAGGGCTTGGGATTTGAGTTGGGCCCCCTGACCAAACCAGGCGGAGTCGAGCCGGTGATCTTGGCTGCGGGCACGGCGGTGGTGATCCACGTATTCAGTGACCGCATTGACCAGCCCCCAGGCGGTATTGCGGGAGCTCGCAAGTTCTGAGCCCATGCCTGCGCCCTGATAGAGCTCATGCAGCCGTTGTACCGGCTTGGTGAGAATGATGTTCTCCTCATCGAGCGGTTGCGCCAGCAAGTCGCTGAAAAAGCGCAGCGCCTCTTCGGGGGCTACGGGCCGCTGTGCCAGCGCCTTGGTCTGGATTTTGAACTCATCCCAATGGGAGAGCCCCAGCCCAAGCGACTCTTTGACAGCAGCGGCGTCGAACTGAGTGGAGTGGGGCACCTTGATGGCGCCGGTAGCGCCACGCAGTGCCATCTGCAGGGTGTTATTGCAAACCACCCGCAAAGAGGTGAACTGCGCCGTGGTGCAGAGCGTGCCGTCGCAGCTGGTCGCCAGCAGCAAATAGGACTTTACCAAGTCATTGCCTTTGAGCTTTAGGTCCTGACCTGTTTTAGCCAGAGCCCACAGCTTGCGGCCGCCTTTAAGCGAGCCTGCTGTTTCCAGCTCAAAGCCACCGGCTTCTACCAGATCTTGATAGAAGTGCAGCACCTCGTGAGGCTGTACCACGTTGTAGCGACTTGAGACCACCGATAGGGGGGCGAGGGTATCGGAGCGATACAGCACCTTGCTATCGCTGTAGGGACGGATATGCAGTGCATCGGAGGCGACGTTAAACATTACGTCACTCTGCTCAATGGTCCAATTCATCCCGGCTGCCTGCAGCCAGATATCGAGAGATTGTTGCGGGGGCAAGACATTGCCAAGGCCATGCCAAGGGGTTTGGCCGGTGTAGGCCATGGTGTCGATCAGGTGAGCCATATCTCCTCCAGGAATTGTGAAATGCAGACATCAGCCTGCTAACTCATGGAGGTGATGTAGGTTTGAAAGTTTATTGAATAGGATGTAGTCGTGTTTTTATTTGTGTGTGCTGTTAAGCAGCATACAGGTTGTTATGTTTGGACAATGCCCTTCATTGGAGATGTGGGTGCAGGATTGGTAAAAGAGGCTCAATCATGAAGGGTGTTTATAGCGTAGGCTAAAGCGTAGGCAGGTAAATAAATTTCAAAAAAACGCATTAAAATCAACATGTAAATACCCTTGCATCATGGGCGTGTGGGCGCTGAGATTGGCACCTGGCGCGGTGCCGGTAGATTGGTGTTGTGCGGTCATGTGCGATTCCAGAAGGGGCCTCTGCGGGCCAGTGTCTGCGGTGATGAGCCTTGAACTTGATGGCGCCATTCTACACATAAGCAGGGCGGCGGGGGAGGTCGGGTTCCGGGGTTGTCTCTGGCTGAGCGGGTCTTGGTGCTGCACATCGATGTCGGTGGGGGGCTGCCCGGCGGTTGCGGGCGACAGTGACGGGATCGCATAATGTGCCTCTTCAACGAATCAGCAGGAGCCGTGATGAAACTGGATGCAGAGATAGAGCACCTTGCCATCGAGCTGGGTAAGGCCCTCGGTCAGCGCGGTTGGCTGGCGGCGACCGCCGAATCCTGTACCGGTGGCGGGGTGGCGACGGCCATCACCGACATCGCGGGCAGCTCAGGCTGGTTCGATCGCGGTTTTGTCACCTACACCAACGAAGCCAAGCAGCAGATGCTGGGGGTGAGCGGCGAGAGCCTTGAGCAGCACGGCGCGGTGAGCGAAACCGTGGTGCTGGAGATGGCCCGCGGTGCGCTGGCGCACTCCTCTGCCGCCATCAGTGTTGCCATCAGCGGCATCGCCGGCCCCGGCGGTGCGACACCGGGCAAACCGGTCGGCACCGTCTGGTTTGCCTGGGCGGACCGCTCCGGCCGTCATCACTCCCTGTTGGCCCGTTTCGACGGGGATCGCCGGCAGGTGCGCCAGCAGGCGGTGAGACAGGCCTTGTCGGGTCTGTTGGCCCTGCTCAGATAAATTGGGCTTGATACTGTATGAATAGACAGTATACTTAGCTCAACTTCATTTTTACTCACGATTTCCAGCGGAGATTGGCATGGATCAGAACAAACAGAAGGCACTGGCGGCTGCGCTGGGTCAGATCGAAAAGCAGTTTGGCAAAGGCTCCATCATGCGTCTGGGCGACAGCAAGACCATGGATATCGAAGCCATCTCTACCGGTTCTCTCTCGCTGGATGTGGCGCTGGGCATCGGTGGTTTGCCGTGCGGTCGTATCGTCGAGATCTATGGCCCGGAATCTTCCGGTAAAACCACGCTGACCCTGCAGGTGATCGCCGAAGCACAGAAGAAGGGCAAGACCTGTGCCTTCGTCGATGCGGAGCACGCGCTGGATCCCATCTATGCCGCCAAGCTGGGCGTCAACGTCGACGACCTGCTGATCTCCCAGCCGGATACCGGTGAACAGGCGCTGGAAATCTGCGACATGCTGGTGCGCTCCAACGCCGTTGACGTCATCATCGTCGACTCTGTGGCGGCCCTGACCCCGAAAGCGGAAATCGAAGGCGAAATGGGGGATTCCCACGTCGGCCTGCAGGCCCGTCTGATGTCCCAGGCGCTGCGTAAACTGACCGCCAACATCAAGAACGCCAACTGCCTGTGTATCTTCATCAACCAGATCCGGATGAAGATCGGCGTCATGTTCGGCAGCCCGGAGACCACCACGGGTGGTAACGCCCTCAAGTTCTACGCCTCCGTGCGTCTGGATATCCGTCGCATCGGTGCCATCAAGGAAGGTGACGAAGTGGTCGGTAACGAGACCCGCGTCAAAGTGGTCAAGAACAAGGTGGCCCCGCCCTTCAAGCAGGCCGAGTTCCAGATTTTCTATGGCGCTGGTATCTCCAAAGAGGGCGAGCTGGTGGATCTGGGCGTCAAGCACAAGCTGATCGACAAGGCCGGTGCCTGGTACAGCTACAACGGCGAGAAGATCGGTCAGGGCAAGGCCAACGTCATGAAGCTGTTCGCCGAGAACAAGGCGATGGCTGGTGAAGTGGAAGCCCGTCTGCGCGAGCTGCTGCTCTCCGGTGCCGTACCTGTCGATGACAAGGCTGCGCCGGTTGAGGCAGAAGAGTTCGATGCCGAAAGCGAACAAGAGTTCGAATAAGGAACAAAGGAAGGCCGGGTTGATACCCGGCCTTGTTATTTATGGTTGATGAATCTGCTGACAAACCGGTCGAACTCACTTTTGAAGAGCAACTGGCGGCGGCCCGCGCCTTTGCCATGCGCAGTCTTGCTCGCCGCGAAAGCGCCGAGTCCGAGCTGGCCAGACGGCTGCGCCAGCAGGGCTATCAGGAAGGGGTGATCGAGGCGGTTGTCGATTATTGCCGGGGTTATAACTGGGTCAACGACGAGCGCTATGGCGCCATGGCGGTAAGAGCCGGGGCGGCCAAGGGGCATGGTCCCATCAAGATCCGTTTCGAGCTGCGCCGCAAGGGACTGGATGACAACCAGATTGACGTCGCCTTCGAGCAACCGGAGCTGGACTGGTTTGAACTGGCCCTGGCGCTGTTGGAGCGGCGAGCCAACGTGGCCGACCTTGCCGATTTCAAGCTGCGGATGAAGTGGCTCAAATACCTGCTGGGGCGCGGCTTTACCCAGGAACAGGGACGCTATGCGTTGAGCGCCTTGCAGGAGCGCGAGCTGTAACCACACCGTTTCTGCTCTCCTGCAAGCCGTCGCAGCCTGTTGATGGCCAGCAGGGATGATGGTGGCGCGCTTGCCATCTAGCCCCAACACTCAGCAGCCAAGATTGTCATGGCGCAGTTCTGCATCTCGCATGATGCCTGTTGCTTGGGTTGTCTGTTTCGTCTTTCCCATCGCCGCCATGGACATGGTGGCATGCCCTTTGCCTCGGGTGTCTGTGGATTCAGCAACTTGCATCCTGGTGGCGGACGCGGTGGGAGGCTCCTCGGCAGCAGGCCGATTTTCCGCTGCCATCGGCCAGAACCATGGCTGAAAACGCCCCGGTTTGTCTCCCTTTTCTCCCAGCCCCCATTTATGCGCGCTTTTTCACCCGTGGCGGCCCTGTCCGTTTTACTTTACCCCGCAGAAAACTTACATTAATGCGGTTAAAAGTCCGTATTCGAATCAAGCAGGATTTTCCATGTATATGTCCACGTCAGAGATTCGCGCCGCGTTTCTCGAGTATTTCCGTTCCCAGGGGCACCAGGTTGTCTCCTCCAGCTCGCTGGTACCGCATAACGACCCGACCCTGTTGTTTACCAACGCGGGTATGAACCAGTTCAAGGACGTGTTCCTTGGCGCAGACAAGCGTGCCTACAATCGCGCGACGACTTCCCAGCGTTGCGTGCGTGCCGGTGGTAAGCACAACGATCTGGAAAACGTCGGCTATACCGCTCGTCACCACACCTTCTTCGAAATGCTGGGCAACTTCAGCTTTGGCGACTACTTCAAGCAGGATGCCATCAAGTTTGCATGGGGTTTCCTGACCGAGGTGCTGCAACTGCCGAAAGAGCGCCTGCTGGTGACCGTCTACGCGACTGACGATGAAGCTTTCGACATCTGGGAAAAAGAGGTCGGTGTGCCGGCTGATCGCATCGTGCGCATCGGTGACAACAAGGGCGCACCGTATGCCTCAGACAACTTCTGGGCGATGGGCGATACCGGTCCGTGCGGTCCCTGCACCGAGATCTTCTACGACCACGGCGATCACATCTGGGGTGGCCGTCCCGGCTCACCGGAAGAGGATGGCGACCGTTTCATCGAGATCTGGAACGTGGTGTTCATGCAGTTCAACCGTCAGGCTGACGGCACCATGGAGCCGCTGCCCCGTCCGTCCGTGGATACCGGCATGGGTCTGGAGCGTATCTCCGCCATCATGCAGGGTGTGCACTCCAACTACGAAATCGACATCTTCCAGGCGCTGATCAAGAAAGCGGCCGAGATTGTCGGCACCACCGACCTGAGCAACCAGTCCCTGCGCGTCATCGCCGACCACATCCGCTCCTGCGCCTTCCTGGTGGCAGATGGCGTGATGCCGTCCAACGAAGGTCGCGGCTACGTGCTGCGTCGCATCATCCGCCGCGCCGTGCGTCACGGTCGCAAGCTGGGTGCCACCGAGGTGTTCTTCTACAAACTGGCTGCCGAGCTGGCGGCACAGATGAAGGATGTCGCCGCCGAGCTGATCGCCCAGCTGCCGCTGGTCGAGCGCGTGCTGCGCATCGAAGAGGAGCAGTTCGTCCGCACTCTGGACAGAGGCCTGCTGCTGCTGGAAGACGTGCTGGCCAACCTGGGCGACGCCAAGGTCATTCCGGGCGAGGTGGTGTTCAAGCTGTATGACACTTACGGCTTCCCGGCCGACCTGACGGCCGACGTGGTGCGCGAGCGCGAGATCGGCATCGACGAAGAGGGCTTCAAGGCCGAGATGGAGAAGCAGCGTGCTCGCGCCAAAGAGGCCTCCAGCTTCGGCGTGAACTACAACGAGATGCTCAAGCTCGACTTCGAGACTCCCTTCACCGGTTACAAGACCCTGAGCGATCGCACTCGTGTGGTCGGCATCTATAAGGGTGTGGACGAGGTGAGCGGTCTCATCGCCGGTGACGAAGCGGTCATCGTGCTGGAGCAGACTCCCTTCTACGCCGAGTCCGGCGGCCAGATCGGTGACAGCGGTACCCTGAAAGTGGACGACGGCATCTTTGCCGTGACCGATACCGTCAAAGCGGGCAAGGCGATCATCCACAAGGGCTACATGGAGCTGGGCACCCTGGAGAAAGGGGCCGAGGTCGAAGCCGTGGTCGATGGCGAGCGTCGCCAGGCCATCGCCCTGAACCACTCAGTGACTCACCTGTTGCACGCTGCCCTGCGTCAGGCGCTGGGTGATCATGTGACCCAGAAAGGCTCTCTGGTGGGCGCCGAGCGCATGCGCTTTGACTTTTCCCACTTCGAGGGGATGACCATGGCGACCATTCGCCGGGTCGAGGAGCTGGTCAACAACCAGATCCGCGCCAACCACGAAATCACCACCCAGCTGATGGACCTGGAAGCCGCCAAGTCGGCCGGCGCCATGGCGCTGTTTGGTGAGAAATACGAAGACGACGTGCGCGTGGTGCGCATGGGTGACTACTCCACCGAGCTGTGCGGCGGTACTCACGCCAAGCGTACCGGTGACATCGGCTTCTTCAAGATCATCGCCGAGAGCGGCATCGCCGCCGGCGTGCGCCGTATCGAAGCGGTGACCGGCAAGGCCGCCATCGACTTCATGCATCAGGTCGGCGAGCAGATCGAAGAGGCTGCCGCCCTGGTGAAAGGCGACCAGTTCTGCATCGCCGACAAGATTCGCCAGGTGTTGGACAAGGCCAAGATGATGGAGCGCGAGCTGGAGCAGCTCAAGGCCAAGCTGGCCGCTCAGGCCGGTAACGATCTGCTGGGTCAGGTCATCGAGATCAAGGGTCAGAAGGTGCTGGTTGCAGCGCTGGAAGGAGCCGCTCCGAAATCCCTGCGCGGCATGCTGGATGAACTGAAGAACCAGATGAAGTCCGGTGTCGTGCTGCTGGCCACCAGTGGCGAGGGCAAGGTCAACCTGATCGCGGGCGTCACCAACGACCTGACCGGCAAGGTCAAGGCCGGTGAGCTGGTCAATCTGGTCGCCCAGCAGGTGGGTGGCAAGGGCGGCGGTCGTCCCGACATGGCCCAGGCGGGTGGTACCCAGCCCGAGGCGGTGCCGGCAGCCCTGCAATCCGTACACTCCTGGCTGGAAGAGCGCCTGTAATAGGGCGAGGTGATCTGTGGCACTCTATGTACAGAAGTACGGCGGCACCTCGGTCGGCACGCTGGAGCGGATCGAGGCGGTAGCTGAGCGGGTCGAGCAGACCCGCGCCCAGGGACATGACGTGGTGGTGGTGGTCTCCGCCATGTCGGGCGAAACCAACCGGTTGCTGGGCATGGCCCAGCAGCTGGATCCTGATGCCAACCGGCGCGAGATGGATGTGCTGGTCTCCACCGGTGAACAGGTCACCATAGCGCTGCTGGCGATCGCGTTGAACAAACGCGGTTGTCCTGCGGTCTCAATGACCGGCGATCAGGTTCGCATTCATACCGATTCCGCCTATGGCAAGGCGCGCATCACCCACATCGACACCGAGCAGGTTCAGGCTGAACTGGGTGCGGGCAAGGTGGTGGTGATCGCCGGCTTCCAGGGCCGTGACGAGCACAATGCCATCACGACGCTGGGCCGCGGTGGTTCTGACACCACGGCGGTTGCCGTGGCGGCGGCCATCAAGGCCGATGAATGCCAGATCTTTACCGATGTGGATGGGGTCTATACCACGGATCCGCGCATCGAGCCCAAGGCGCGCCGTCTCGATACCATCACCTTCGAGGAGATGTTGGAGATGGCCAGTCTCGGCGCCAAGGTGCTGCAGATCCGTTCGGTGGAATTCGCGGGCAAGTACCGCGTACCGCTGCGGGTGCTGTCGAGCTTTGTCGATGGAGAGGGAACCTTAATCACATATGGAGGTGAGAGGATGGAAGCTCCCCTGGTATCCGGGATAGCGTTCAATCGCAACGAGGCGAGCCTGACCATTCTGGGTGTGCCGGACAGGCCCACCGTGGCTGCGCAGATCCTGAATCCGATCAGCGACGCCAACATTGATGTCGACATGATAGTGCAGAACACGCTGGGCGATGGGACCGCCGACTTCACCTTCACGGTGAATCGCGATGACTATCGCCGGGCGCGCGCCCTGCTGGAGGAGACCGCCAGCGAGCTGGGGGCCGCCTGCGTGCAGGGCAACGGTGAGATCGCCAAGGTTTCCATCGTCGGAGTCGGGATGTGGAACCATCCTGGCGTCGCCCGCACCATGTTCAAGGTATTGGGCGAGGAGGGGATCAACATGCAGTTGATTTCCACCTCTGAAATCAAGATATCCGTGGTGATTGACGAGAAGTACCTGGAGCTGGCAGTGCGTGCCTTGCACTCCGCTTTTGGGCTGGATCAGGAGCCTCATGAGCAGCCCTTGGGAAACAATCCCTGATTGATTTAGTTTCAACCATTTACCATATCGGTATCTTTGTAAGATAATGTCGCATATCGATATAAATACAAAACAGGATACAGGAGCAAGCGAATGCTTATTTTGACTCGTCGTGTAGGGGAAACCCTGATGATTGGTGACGAAGTGACTGTCACCGTACTGGGCGTAAAAGGCAATCAGGTTCGTATCGGTGTGAACGCACCGAAAGAGGTCTCCGTACACCGCGAAGAGATCTACCAGCGCATCCAGGCCGAGAAAGTTCCGGGCCAATCCGGCTTCTAAGCGGCGTTAATGGCTGTGACAAGGCGACACCTCATGTGTCGCCTTTTGTTTTTCCGGGGGGCTGAAAATCGTGCTGCAGGGAGCAAAAGAGCGGGATAAGTGTCGATATTGCTTGAATATTCCACGCTTTGACCAAATGCTGAGCGAACGCGCTTTTTTCTCCAAAAAAGTGTTTGACTAAAAATCCCTGTGAAGTATTATCAGCCCCGCAAACGGAGAGGTGGCCGAGAGGCTGAAGGCGCTCCCCTGCTAAGGGAGTATGCGGCTTATACCCGCATCGGGGGTTCGAATCCCCCCTTCTCCGCCATTTGCGCCCGTAGCTCAGCTGGATAGAGTACCTGGCTACGAACCAGGTGGTCAGAGGTTCGAATCCTCTCGGGCGCACCATATG